>CADCOX010000208.1 GCA_902803195.1 uncultured Bacteroidales bacterium | reverse complement strand
GGCTACGTGCCCGACTACATCCTGAACAACGACGAACTCAGCCGGATGGTCGACACCTCCGACGAGTGGATTATGACGCGCATCGGCGTCAAGGAACGCCGAATTCTCAACGAGGAAGGTCTCGGCGCCAGCTACATGGCGCGCAAGGCTGTCAAGCAGTTGCTTGAGCGCACAGGCTGCGACCCGCTGTCGGTCGATGCCGTCATCTGCTCCACCTCGACCGCCGACTACCACTTCCCTTCAACGGCCAGCATCGTGCTCGGCAAGTGCGGCCTCACCAACGCACACGCGTTTGAGCTCTCCGCCGCCTGCTCGGGGTTCCTCTATGCCATGGATCAGGCTGCCTGCATGATTGAGAGCGGACGCTACAAGAAGATTGTCGTCATCGGTGCCGACAAGATGTCGAGCATCGTCGACTACACCGACCGTCAGACCTGCCCCATCTTCGGCGATGGCGCCGCTGCCGTGCTCGTAGAGCCGACCACCGAGGATCTCGGCTGGCAGGACAGCTACCTCCGCACCGACGGCCAAGGCCTGCCCTTCCTCTGCCTCAAGGCTGGCGGCTCGGCAACACCTCCCTCGCATTTCACCCTTGAGCATCGCATGCACTACCTCCATCAGGAGGGCCGCACCGTCTTCAAGTTCGCCGTCACCAATATGTCCGACGCCACGGCGCTCATCGCCGAGCGTAATGGGCTCAACAAGGACAACATCGACTGGGTGATCCCGCATCAGGCCAACGTACGAATCATCGAGGCTGTGGCCAAGCGCCTTGAACTGCCGATGGAGAAGGTCATGCTGAACATCCAAAAATACGGCAACACCTCCAGCGCCACCCTGCCCTTGGCCCTCTGGGACTATGAGAGCCAGCTGCACAAAGGCGACAACCTCATCTTCACCGCTTTCGGCGCAGGCTTCACCTGGGGCGCAGCCTACATGAAATGGGGCTACGACGGAGCGAAAGCTTAGTTTAAAGTTTAAAGTTTAAGGTTTATTGTTTAATGCTTAATGTTTAAAGAACATAGACCTTGACTTTGAACAGCCAAAAAGCGAGTCGCGGCCCCCGTTAAACTTCAAACTATAAACTATCAACATTAAACTTTAAACTTACATCTAACTTGCATAAATCCGGTTTTGTCAACATCGTCGGCAACCCAAATGTCGGTAAGAGCACGCTCATGAACCTTTTGGTGGGCGAGCGCATCTCTATTGCCACCTTCAAGGCACAGACTACGCGCCACCGCATCATGGGCATCCTGAACACGCCCGACATGCAGATCTGCTTCTCCGACACGCCGGGTGTGCTCAAGCCCAACTACAAGCTCCAAGAGCAGATGCTGCAGTTCTCGGAGAGTGCACTCGAGGACGCCGATGTCCTGCTCTACGTCACCGACATGGTGGAAACGCCCGACAAGAATGCCGACTTCCTCGAGAAGGTTCAGCACCTGCAGGTGCCGATCCTTGTGCTCATCAACAAGATCGACCTCAGCAACCAGGACGCACTCTCGTCGAAGGTTGAGGAATGGCATGCCGTGCTGCCGAAGGCCGAGATCTATCCTATCTCCGCACTCCATCGTTTCGGCGTAGACCTGGTGCTCGAGCGCATCAAGGAGTTGCTGCCGGAGTCGCCCGCCTACTTCGACAAGGACGCCTGGACCGACAAACCCGCGCGCTTCTTCGTCACCGAGATTATTCGCGAGAAGATCCTGCTCTACTACGACAAAGAGATTCCTTATGCCGTGGAGCCTGTCGTCGAGCGCTTCAAGGAGAGCGATGACTTGATTCGCATCGAAGCCGTCATCTACGTGGAGCGTGAATCGCAGAAAGGTATTATCATTGGCCATCAAGGTGTAGCCCTCAAACGCGTCAGCACGGAGGCACGCCGCGAACTCGAGCGCTTCTTCGGCAAGAAGATCTACCTCCAATGTTTCGTCAAGGTCGACAAAGACTGGCGCAACTCCGAGAGAGCGATGAAGCAGTTCGGGTATGACCTAGATTAATGAAAAGCCTCACCCCCAACCCCTCTCCAAAGGGCGAGGGGAGTAGATACTTTTAATATGAGTTATCATTACGAGACAGCTTCAGCAGATATTTATACAATCCTTCGAGATTTTGCCAAGGACAATCGTCGTGAACAGACGCCCTACGAAGATGCCCTTTGGAAAGAATTGCGGAATCTCAAGTGCGGAGTTCGTTTCAGAAGACAACACCCTATAGGCGACTATATTGCTGATTTCATCTGCATCTCAAAAAAACTCGTCATAGAAGTTGACGGAGGTTATCACAATCAATCAGACCAAGCCAAGTTAGACGCCATACGAACTGAATGGCTTCAGAATAAAGGCTATCATGTTATCCGTTTCACAAACGAAGAAATCGCCTTTCATCTTAAAGAAGTAGTACAAACCATTAAACAACAAGTCCTCTAAAGTAACCACTCCCCTCTCCCCTTGGAGAGGGGCTGGGGGTGAGGCTTCACTCTTCCCAAGGTAACTCTTATTTTTCACTTTTCATTCTTTCACTTTTCACTTTACAATAATGCTCGTAGCCATCGTAGGACGCCCCAATGTAGGCAAGTCCACTCTCTTCAACCGCCTGACCAAAACCCGTCACGCCATCGTCTCCGAGGAGGCAGGTACCACGCGCGACCGCCAGTACGGCAAGTGCGAGTGGGTGGGTCGTGAGTTCTCCGTCGTCGACACCGGTGGATGGGTCGTGAATAGCGACGACATCTTCGAGGAGGAAATCCGCAAGCAGGTGACCCTCGCCACCGAGGAGGCCGACGTCATCCTCTTCCTCGTGGACATCAATACAGGAGTCACCGACCTCGACCAAGCTGTAGCCGGCATCCTTCGCCGTGCGACGAAACCCGTCATCCTCGTTGCCAACAAGACTGACAACGGCGACCAGCAGTGGCTCGCAGCCGACTTCTACAGCCTCGGCCTCGGTGACCCGTTCTGCATCAGCGCCGCTACGGGCAGCGGCACGGGCGACCTTCTCGACCTCGTGCTGGAGAAACTGCCGAAGACCGACGAGATTCAAGACCAGCTCGACCTGCCGCGCATCGCTGTCGTGGGACGCCCCAACGTAGGCAAGAGCAGCCTCACCAACGCCTTCATCGGCGAGGAGCGCCACATCGTCACCGATATCGCCGGCACTACGCGCGACAGCATCTATACGCACTACCAGAAGTTCGGCTTCGACTTCCTGCTCGTCGACACCGCGGGTATCCGCCGCAAGTCGAAGGTCAGCGAGGACCTTGAGTTTTACAGCGTCATGCGCAGCATCCGCGCTATCGAGAACTCGGATGTCTGCATCCTCATGCTCGACGCTACTCGAGGCATCGAGGCGCAGGACCTCAACATCTACCAGCTCATTCAGCGCAACCAGAAAGGGCTCGTCGTGGTCGTCAATAAATGGGACCTCGTGGAGGACAAGAGCAATACCGCTATTCAGTACTTCGAGGACACCATCCGCGAGCGCATGGCTCCCTTCACCGACTTCGACATCATTTTCGCGTCGGCCCTCACCAAGCAGCGCATCTTCAAGATTCTGGAGACCGCAGCCGAGGTCGACAAGCATCGTCGCGCGCGCGTGGGTACAACTAAATTGAATCAAGAGATGCTCCCGCTCATCGAGGCCTATCCCCCACCCTCAATGAAAGGTAAGTACATCAAAATCAAGTACTGTTCTCAGCTTCCCGAGACGCGCATCCCCAGTTTTGTGTTCTACGCCAATCTGCCGCAGTACATCAAGGAGCCCTATAAGCGCTTCCTCGAGAATAAAATCCGTGAGCGTTGGAACTTCAGCGGAACGCCCATGAACATCTTCATTCGACAAAAATAAAAAGAACATCAACAGGAAACGAATTCTCAAAATTTTACTTCATGAATCGGCGTCTGCTCTCCATCCTCTCCTTCTTCGTCCTCGTCATCGTCGCTCTGGCGCAGGACATCAACTCGTATTATAGAAAAGCCAACGGAAAAACATGCATTGAACTCAAAGCCGCCCTCAAAACGATTATTGCCAATCACACGAAACTTGGATACGGCAACCTATGGGAAGCTTATGAGCAAGTAGACTATATCGAAGGGGAGACCAATAGCGAAGGACATTACAAAGTCTTCGATTATTACTCAGATAGTACTTTCTATTTCAACGGTGATGGTTCGTCCGTCAGTGGCATGAACAAGGAGCATGTAGTACCCAAAAGTTGGTGGGGAGGCAGTCTTACCATACCTGTCGGCAACGATCTCATTCAAGTAATACCTTCCGATGCTAAGGCAAATCTTGCGAAACTGAATTATCCGCTTGGCGTCGTCGTCGGTACTCCATCTTTCCCCAATAGCAATTCCGGTCCAAACACCCGCGTGAAAACGGGGCATGACGCTAATGGGGACATGGTTTTCGAGCCTTGTGACGAGAACAAAGGCGATTTCGCCCGTATTTACTTCTATGTCGCCACGTGCTATCCTGATGTCGCTTGGAAAGAACGAACAGATGCAGTCGTATCTTTTGTTCAAGAAGACTATCCAACTTTTAAATCGCAAGATTTTGTTGACATGCTCCTCCAGTGGCATCGTCAAGATCCCGTGGACGAATGGGAGCAGACTCGCATCAACCGCGTTTACGAGGTTCAGAAGAACCGCAATCCCTTTGTGGACTTCCCCGAACTCGCAGAGTATATCTGGGGCGATAAAATGAGCGAGGCATTCACCATCGACGTCTCTGGCGGCGACGACGAGGAGCCCAGCACGCTCATCTTCGACTTCGCATCCAACGATTGGGGATTGCCTGAAAGTAAGGACAATATAGTTGTCGATGCTGCAGACTATACCAAGGATGGCTATACCATCACCGTTGCGGGCTCGGAGGGCAACGGATATTATTGGAACAGTAGCGTTAAATTGCTGTTAGGAAAGGAAGGAGCTTACCTGACACTGCCAGCATTTGAGTATGATGTTGAGAGCATAGATGTCGTAGGCACTGCCACTGCGTCTGAGTACGTTCAACAGAACATCTATGTCGGCGATGTTGCCGTCAGCACTAAAACAACTGGCGCCAAGAACGTGACAAACACCTATGAAATAGCAGAAGGCTACCAAGCTGCTGGCACTATCTACACATTCAGAGTACTCTCGAATAGCAACACGCAAATCTCGAAGATTATCATCAACTTCAAGACCGCTACCTCCGAGCAGCAAGATCCTATCTTCGACTTCGCTTACGAGGTCGAGACGGACTTCCAAACTCCTTACTCGCTCAGCACTGACGCCATCACTGGCGGACCGGCAACGCTCTCTGTCGTACCTGCCGAGGCAGCTACTGTCAGCGGACTCACCATCACGCCCATCTATGCCGGCAAATTGCATGCCACCGTCAGCACCGCGGCTACTAGCTCTTACTATGTCGGCAGTGATGACTTCGAGCTCACGGTCGCTCAGCCTGAGCCCATCGGAGGCGCAAAGGCTAACATGCAAGCAGAGACGCTCTTTGAAGAGAGGTTCAGTCAGTTCTCGGGAACCGGTGGACGCGACAGCTCATATACAGGCAAAATAGCTTCAGGCCAATTTACCATAGAAAGCGCTTCTGATGAGACTTGGGGAGAAACGATTAAGATGTACATGGGCAAGGAATGCGCTAAAATTGGCACGTCAAGTGACGAAGGTTCTCTGAAGTCAAGTTCAGTCAGCCTTAATGACAATGGCACACTCACCTTTAGTGCTGCAGGCTGGGGCTCTGGCTCCAACACCCTCACCGTCAACGCTACCGGCGGCACGCTCTCGTGTGACACGGTAATCACCCTGACCAATGGCGAATGGACAGACTACGCCATCGACATCACCGACGCTACGGGCGACCTCGTCCTCACCTTCACGGGCAAGCGCGGATTCATCGATGACATCGTAGTCGAATCCATGGGTGCAAGCTCCGACATGGCAACCGAAGACTTCATCCTCGACGGCAATGGTCTTGCCACTTTCGCTTCCAACTACACGCTCGACCTCAGCGATGCCGAAGCAAGTGGTTACACCGCATGGAAAGCTGTTGAAGTCAACGACAACGAGCTTATTCTGGAAGAGGTCAGTGGCATCATCCCTGCAGGTACCGCACTGGTCTTCAAAGGCGAGGCAGATGCTGAGCTCAGCATCCCCACGACCGATGACGAAGCAACAGCCGACGTGAGCGACAACCTGCTGGAGTGCATACTCGCCAAGACGGTTGTCTGGGCCGATGAATACTTCCGTCTCGATGGTCAGCAGTTTGCGACTACCACAGACGAATACACCATCATTGAAGCGGGCCAAGCCATCCTCAGTGCCAATGCCCTCAGCGAGGACAATGAGGCGACTTCACTCGAACTCGTCTTCGGACGTCCAGACTTTGCCATTGGCGATGTCAACTGCGACGGTGTCATCACCATCGCCGACGTGACTGCTCTCGTCAATATTATCCTAGGCAAGACCACCGAGTACCGCGCTGATATTGCCGACGTGAATGGCGACGAAACGATTACCATCGCCGATGTCACGGCACTTGTCAATGTCATCCTCGGCAAGTAACACACCGACATATCATCACATGAAAAGCGGGGCAGAGAGTTGATTTCTCTGTCCCGCCTGCTTTGCTACAATGAATGTAGCGACGCTAATCATAAATACCCTAAAAACAGTTATGGGGGGGGAAGTGACTAAGCGCGTTGGCGAATGCGATTATACGCGTTGGCCTTTACGTATATTCGTGTTGGCCATTACATATATACGGTAGGCCTTTGCGTATATACGTGTGAAGCGTTGCGACCGTTCGCGTAGGCCGTTGCGACCGTTCGCGTAAATGGCTTCCTTTGTTCGCCGCTCACTTAATCATCTATATATAGGAGTAGTCCCTGCTTGTTGAACTTCAGCTCTAAATCGTTGGAGAGTTCGATCTCGTAACCATACCGCTCTTTGTCGATTTTGACAATGTCGCAGTCGGGGAAGTTACTGAGGACGTAGTCGGCGATGGGAGCTGGGACGATGGCTTCGGGGACTGCGCTCATGTAGCAGTCAACTTTGTCCCAATTGCCATTCTTATCGAAATCTATTTCCGTTCCGTCCACGAGCCGGGCTTCAAAGGTCCGGTCGTAATGACCATCCTTCTCTGCGTAAGAGATGTGCACGCCTGGGAAGTGCGTCTTGATGAAAGCCTTGGCTGCTGCAGGGAGTTTTTCTACTGGGATGATCTTGTCGTGGGCCTTGCTCTCAACGGAGATCATCATGAGGCTTACGAGAGCCATGAGAGAGAAGTAATTCGGTTTCATTGTTGTAATGTTTTTAGGTGATGATTACGTATTGTTTTGTCTCGCTTGTTCCTTTGACACTGCAAAGGTACGGGTATAAAAGGCCCTATTCCAAACTTTTTTTTGAGAAATGTGATCGTAGTATACGACAGGCGGCCGTATTCGCGACAAAAGCCATGCACCCCGCCATTTTTTGTCGCAAAAGAAGGGAAAAGTGAAGAAAAAAGGTTGTTTTGGAGAGACGAAGAAGTGAAGAACAGCCGCTCTTATAGGTTTCGGCGCAGAAAAAATGCCATAGAAGCTAAGAAACTATAGAAACTATAGATGCTATAGAAACTATAGATGCTATAGATATAGATACTATAGAAACTATAGAAACCACGGGCTTATTAATCGGATAAAGAACAGATTAATAAAAGCCCGTGGCAGCTTAGCTGTTTATTCTGAGGGAAGCGCTTGAGAGCGTACGTTATTGTTTGTCAAGGATTCTATTGACAAGAGCCGTGACATCGGCGATGGTGATCTTTTTGTCTCCATTGACATCCACGATGGACTGGTCGACAGAAGCGGCATCACCCTTGCCGAGGATGATATTGACGAGAGCGGTGACATCGGCTATCGTGATAAGGCCATCGCTATTGACATCGCCAACCGACAGGACAGGCGCTGCAGGAACGGGCAACGGCATCGGAAGGTTGACATCCGCCTGCACGCCAAGATCATCGTAAGCGACGAAATAAGCGCGGAAGGGATCGGCAGTAAACTCATCGGCGTAGGCGAAGCGATCGCCAGCAGACGTAAGGACATACTTGCGATGCTGAACGCTCTGATAAACCCGTCCGATGAAATCATACTTTCCGCCATGACTGACAACACCCTTTGGAGCCTCGGCACTGAAAGCGGCGTTGTGCCCGCTGAACGTGAGTGGCTCTCCTTCAAGGTTACAGGCCTCGCCCCACGCGTCGCCAGGAACAGCAACAAGGTAAGGCTTATTGGCTGCAATCTGTTCGGCATGACTGAAGAGAGCGCCCTCCTCGTCTTCACCCGTGAAGGCCATCACCCAGAACTGCTTGCCCGTGTC
>CADCOX010000207.1 GCA_902803195.1 uncultured Bacteroidales bacterium | reverse complement strand
TGCTGCAGCTCGCGGCCTACGTAGACCTGCGACTCGGCATGCGAACGCTGGAAACTGGGCGTCAGCCACTTGCCGATGGCAGGCACGGAAGCCGTGAGAAGCCCGTCGGCCCCGAACTCACATTCAACATCGACATGAACATTGCCATTGAACTTGTTGTTGAACTTGAATGAGGTGAACACGGGCCTCTGGACCGGACACGTATTGCCAGCAGAGAGGACCTGCTTCAGAGGATAGGCATGCTGTGTGCCGTCGATGGTCGTAACGACCAGTTTTCCGCCAACCTCAGCCTGCTCCTTCACCAAAGAAGAGGGATAAACATCCAGGCGTCCATTCTGGAGGGCGACAAAGAGAGAATCGGCATCGGCGGCGACTGCTGGCAGGCTGACTCCGACGTACAAGCACAAGGACACAAAGAGGATAGAAGCGATATTTCGCGTCATGACGAATAAGTATTTGCAGAAATTCCGCGCAAAAGTAGACATTATTCAGTCAGTCGCCAAACTTTTTTAGTTAAAAACCATCATTTTGCACTCTTTTGCCATTGATTGTGAACAATTAAAGGCTGCAACGATGTCATTGCAGCCTTTTGTTTCACAAAAGAAGGAAGCCTTGAGCCGCTTCAACGGACTATTGGAGCGTCATCTTGTCGATATCCGGCATCCAAGCGTCGGCGTTGGACAGGCGAATGCTGTTGCGCCCCTTTTGGAGGTTGATATCGAGGGCGATGGTGGCGGGAGTTGCCCAGTCGCGCGAGTGTGTCGAGAGACGGGTGATATGCTGTCCATTGACCTCAAGGTCCATATCGCGGTCCTCGCCGCTGAAGTAGGTGATGGTCAAATGGCGAACGCCAGCCTTCTGAACGTAGACATCATTCCATTGGATGTCATTGTCAGCACGTCCTCCGAGCCAACCAGCTTTGTAACCTCCACTGCAATTGTCGGCAGCCGTGAAGATGCCGGACTTCTCAGCCTGATTGTTCCGAATCTCTTGATAGGCAGGCAAGTAAGCGGTCTCTGCCTCGTAGACAGTGCGCTCGAGACGCTGCTGACCCTTGGCACGGAAAATCTTGGTTCCATGAGCAGGAATGGTGAAGGCGACAATACCCGTAGTGGCACCTGTAGCGCCGGTGAAGCAGTCGTAAAGCTCTACGCGGCCACCGAGGTCGATCGTAGCGAAATTCAGACGAACAGTCTGCTCCTCGTCGCTGGGGTTGTAGATGGCGAAAGCACGCTCCTTGTCCTGCAGTTTCTTGATGTCCTTGACGAGGATGTAGCACTCGCCCTGCTTCGCAGCTACGTAAGCCTGCAGGTGCAAGGGGTCTTGGTTGAGGGCGATGAGGTCTTTGTTGCAGAGCAGCTTCAACGACTCGGGACGAATCTTGGCCATATCGCAGCCGATGAGCAAGGGCGAACTCATGATGCACCACATGCCGAAGTGCGTCTCATCCTCAGTTTGCGTCATCGAACGACCCACCTCGAGCATATCCATATCATTGTAGTGGCCATCGTGGCAAAAAGCACTCAGGTAGAGGTTCTCAGCCAGGATGCCTTTGACGCTCTTCCAGGCATCGTAGATATCGCCCGTTGTACGCCAAGAGTCGGCAACACTGGCACTCCATGTTCCAGGGTAAGCCCAGCGGCACATATTATAGACAATGCCGGGTTTGCCGCAGTTCTTAATGGCATTCGAGATCTTGGTATACTGAGCTTGCTCATCGAGTTTCATGTGAGCGCCACCGCAGTAGTCGACTTTGATGAAGTCGAAATCCCAATCGATGAAATAGAGGTGACAGTCCTGGTCTTCGTGGCCAGCAAAGCCTACGCCTAAACCCCAAGCGTGACGGTTGCCCGAACCGCATGTATTGTCGCCTGCATCGCTGTAGATACCAGCTTTCAGGCCAAGGCTGTGGATGTAGTCGACCAGCGGGCGCATGCCATGAGGGAACAACTTCGTGTTCAGACGCAGGTGTCCATCCTCGCCGCGGCCATCCCAATAGCCGTCGTCGATGTTGACGAACTGATAGCCAGCAGCCTGCAAACCCGAATTGTGCATGGCATCAGCCTGCTGCCTGATGAGATTCTCATTGATGTTGAGGGCGAATGTGTTCCAAGAACTCCAACCCATCGTAGGTGTACGCTGGGCCATGACTGCCGTCGCTACGGAGAGCAGCATCAGAAGAAAGAATTTACGCATACTTGTAATTATTGTCAGATATTTAGTTGTCAGTAATAGGTTTTGCGCTCCAAAGTTAGCTATTATTTTGATAAACTCAGCATCTTTTCCAGATTATTTATTGTTTTTCTACATTTTTGCTATGGTTCTCGTTCCCGTTCCCGTTTTTTTCTGTATTTTTGCAGCCAAATAAACAATTAGACTCATGAATATCGCCATCTTTGTGTCGGGAAGCGGTTCCAACTGCGAGAACATTATCCGCTATTTCCAAGGTTCTGACAGCATCAAAACGGCTCTCGTCGTGAGCAACCGCTCCGATGCCTATGCACTCGAACGAGCCAAGCGTCTGGGCGTTCCCTCGGTGGTAGTTCCTAAAGCGCAGCTCAACGATCCCGCCATCATCTTACCCTTGCTGCAGGAGTACGGTATTGAGTTCATCATCCTCGCCGGTTTTCTGCCCATGGTACCGGATTTCCTCATTGATGCCTTCCCACGCAGTATTGTCAACATTCATCCAGCCCTGTTGCCACGGCACGGTGGTAAGGGCATGTGGGGGCATCATGTTCACGAGGCCGTGAAGGCAGCTGGCGACACCGAGACGGGCATCACCATCCATTACGTCACACCCGTCTGCGATGGAGGAGAGATTATCGCTCAGTTCTCCACGCCCGTCGCGCCGGACGACACGCCCGAGACCATTGCCGATAAGGTGCACATCCTTGAGATGGCCCACTTCCCCAAGGTTTTGGAGCAATTGTGGAAAGAAAGAGAAGAGCAGAATCAATAGGCTTATTCAAGGTGAGTATTGCCTAAGAGCGAGAATAAGAAGCCTTTCTTATGTGGCGTTGAATGATTTGTACCCCTAAAGCAATACACGACAATCGATAGAGCCGCAAGCCATGAAGGTATTGGTTGCCATAGACTCGTTCAAGGGTTGTATGACCTCAGCCGAAGCTAATGAAGCTGCTCGTCAGGGAATCCTTGAGAGGCTACCTCAGGCTCAGGTCGTGATGCTTAAGATGAGCGATGGCGGCGAGGGATGGCTTGACGCATGCTATCGTCAGGGTGACGAAGTTGTCGAGACCATTGTTTCCGACCCTTTGTTTAGACCCACAAAAGCCCGCTACATCAAACGCGGAGATACTGCCGTCATAGAGATTGCAGAGGCGTGCGGGCTCAACTTGCTCAGGCCAGAAGAGCGTAATCCGCTCGTAGCCAGCAGCTATGGTGTAGGACAACTCATCGCTGATGCACTTCGACAAGGTTGCAAACATTTCATTGTCGGACTTGGCGGAAGTGGAACGAGCGATGCCGGACGAGGAATGATGGAGGCCTTAAAAAACAC
>CADCOX010000206.1 GCA_902803195.1 uncultured Bacteroidales bacterium | reverse complement strand
TTGGCGATGATACCGCGGGCGCGGCCATCAACGATGACGACATCTTCCATCACGTAGCGGGTGAAAAGTTTCACCTTGCCGGCCTGCACCTGTGCGCTGAGGGAGCTGTAAGCGCCGAGCAGCAGCTGCTGACCGGTCTGGCCCTTAGCATAGAAAGTACGGCTGACCTGAGCACCACCGAAGGAACGGTTGGCCAGCATACCGCCATACTCACGAGCGAAGGGAACGCCCTGTGCCACGCACTGGTCGATGATGTTGTTGGACACCTCGGCCAGACGATAGACGTTGGCCTCGCGAGCGCGATAGTCGCCGCCCTTGACGGTGTCGTAGAACAGACGATAGACGCTGTCGCCGTCGTTCTGGTAGTTCTTGGCTGCATTGATACCACCCTGAGCAGCGATGGAGTGCGCGCGACGGGGGCTGTCCTGAATGCAGAAGTTGAGAACGTTGAAGCCCATCTCGCCGAGCGATGCAGCGGCGCTGGCGCCTGCCAGACCCGTACCGACGACGATGACATCGAGCTTCAGTTTGTTCTTCGGGTTGACCAAGCGCTGATGTGCCTTGTAGTTGGTCCACTTCTCAGCAACAGGTCCCTCGGGTATCTTGGAATCTATTTTCTTTACTTTTTCTGACATAGTTGTAAGAGGTTTTAAAGGTTTTTTGTTAAGCAAAGAACGCAAACTTGACGAGGACGGCGAAGAACATCAGGATGACGATGGTCGACCAGATGAAGCCGATGCACTGCCAACGGTTGAGCCAGATCTTGCCGCTCCAGCCCAAGGTCTGGATGGCGCTCCAGAAACCATGGTTGATGTGCAGCCAGATGGCGCAAAGCCAGATAGCATAGAGGATGACGAAGACGGGCTGCGCGAAGGTCTGCTCGATCCAAGCATAGCCATCGCTGGGCGAAGGCAGCTGGGTGTAAGCATTGCCCATGAGCTCGCTCCACATCATGTTGTACCAGAAGTTGTAGAGGTGGAGACAGAGGCCGAGCACGATGATGACGCCGAGCAGGAACATGTTCTGGCTGTACCATTCGACCTTCTCGGGACGGTTGGTCACGGCATAGTTGTCGGTGCCACGGGCCTTCTTGTTCTGGAGGGTCAGGATGATGGCGAAGACGAAGTGCAACACCATCAAGGCTGCCAAACCAACTGTTGCGACCACGGCGTACCAGTTGGCGCCGAGGAATTCGCAGATCATGTTGTAGCCTTCTGCGCTGAAAAGAGCTACGACGTTCATGCACGCATGGAACGTCAGGAAGAGAATCAACGCCAAGCCTGTCACGGACATGACTACTTTTCTTCCGATAGATGAATCACATAACCACATAAATGATAAAAATTAATTGTTTTGAAATTGATATGAATTTTAGATTGAAAATACGGTCTGAGCGGACATAAATCACGTAAGATGCTGCAAAATTAGTTTATTTTGCCGATTGGACAAAAGAAAATGCTCCTTTTTTATAATAAAATGATTGTTTCCTTTCGATAATCGGCGAAAACCCGTACCTTTGCGTCCATTAATAAAACCAAATACATTACGAATATGATGTTAAAACAATTGACAAAAGCGCTACGAGGGAAGATTGCATTACTGATTCTGTTGCTGCCCATGATGGGCGCTCAGGCCGACGAAGGCATGTGGTTGCTGGGCCGCACAGACAAGAAAGCGATGGATGTGGCACGCAGCCTGGGCTTACAACTGACCGACGCTCAACTCTACGGCGAGGACGGGACGAGCCTGAAGGACTGCGTCGTCGATTTCGGCGACTACTGTTCGGGCGTCATCGTCTCGAGCGATGGACTGCTGTTCACCAATCACCACTGCGGATTCCGAGCCATCCAACAGCTGTCGACGACCGACGACGACATCCTGGGCAACGGCTTCGTGGCCCGCACCCGTGAGGACGAGCGCCCCGTAGACGGCCTATACATCAAGATTTGGCAGCGCAGCGAGGACGTCACCGAGCAAGTGAACACCCTCCTGGAAGAGAAATACGCCGACAAGACGCTGGCCGCGAAAGCAGGCAAGGACCGCAAGGCGAGCATCTACAGCCAGACCATCGGGCAGATCCTCGGCAAGATTGCCAACGATGCAGAGAAGGTAGCCGAGGGCGAGGGACAGAAGGGCATCGTCTGCGAAGCGAAGGCCTTCGAGGGCGGACGCCTCTACCTGCTGAACTACTACCGTCAGTACTCCGACGTGCGACTGGTGTTCACCGTGCCGCAGTCGCTCGGCAAGTTCGGCGGCGACACCGACAACTGGATGTGGCCGCGACAGACGGCTGACTTCAGCGTCTTCCGCGTCTATGCCGACAAGGACGGCCAACCCGCCAGCTACAGCCACGACAACACACCTCTGCAACCCAAACGCTGGGCCAAGGTAAGTCTCGACGGCTTCGACCAAGGGTCGTACTGCATGACCATCGGCTACCCAGGCAGCACCAGCCGCTACCTCAGCAGCTATGGCATCGACGAGCGCGTGAACGTGACCAATATCCCGATGATACAGGTTCGCGGCAAGAAACAAGATGTATGGAACCGATGGATGCGACAGGACCGCGCCGTAGGCATCAAATATGCGTCGAAATACGCCAGCAGCAGCAACTACTGGAAGAACTCGCAGGGCATGAATGAGGCCGTGAACCGACTGGGCATCATCCAAAAGAAAGAGCAGAAAGAGCAGGAACTACGCCGTTGGTACTCAGCCGACAAGAGTCGTAAGCAACGCTTTGCCCAGATGTTCCCGACGCTCAAGAAGAACTACAAGACGCGCCACAACGCTCGCTATGCCAATGGCTTCATGAGCGAGACCTTCTACCGCGGCATCGAAATCACCAACTTCGGACGAATGGCCCGCACCTACGCCAATGCCCACCACAACTACCGGCGTTCACTGAACGAATATATGCAGTCGGCCTACAAGGACTACGACCCACGCGTCGACGAGGAAACGATGGCGGTACTGCTCGAGAACTACGCAGCACAGGTCGGCTCGAAGTACTTGCCCCGCTTCTATGGCGAGATCCGCAAGAAATACCACAACGACTACAAGGCTTTTGCGCACGACATCTTCAAGAACAGCAAACTGACCTCCTATGAGAGCTGGTATGGACTCGTGAACGCCAACGTGCGCTCGAGTGCGCATTTCGCCGACTCGCTCGAACAGGCGGTGGCCGACGAGAAAGCCTACCATCAGCAT
>CADCOX010000205.1 GCA_902803195.1 uncultured Bacteroidales bacterium | reverse complement strand
GCGAAAACGTTGCGCCAACATGAGCGCAATTAGACCGCTTCCCGTACCGACGTCGAGGATGCGCGTTGGAGCCTCCAAAGGAGCCCATGCCCCTACGAGCACGCCGTCCGTTCCTACTTTCATCGCACAACGATCGTGATGAATGCAGAACTGCTTGAACTGAAAATAGGTGTTGCTCATGAAACCTTTACGGACAGAGGAACTGCAGAATGCCTTGCAGAAGGTTGACTCGCGTTTGCTGGTCGGTAACGGCTTCGAACGGGAAACCCATGACAAAAGAGCGATAGTCGTTACCCCGATAAGCTACGGCTGCCGACTCGCCACTTGGGCCGTAGACCATCGGGCAGAAAGCATCGGACGTAGGAGCCAGACAGTCGACCGAAGAGACGCAATAGCTGCGCTCGTTCATCGTGTTGTAAATTTCGAAGGACATGTTCAGACCCGTAATGCCTTGCAACGAATCAGCGGGGAGGGCTCCGGCGTATTCATACTTGAGAATCTGTCGCGTGAACAGACGCTCGGACTCGCGAATCATGTCGGTTCCCACGTAGGCTCCGCTCACGAGCAGGTTGCCGCCAGCACGCACGAAGGCGGCCAAAGCTTGCACGACGGGGGGCGTGAAGGCTCGGGTCTGACGCAGGCTGTAGCCGTCCTCTTTGTTGAGGCCGCAGATGAGGTCGATGACATTCGCGTCGCGGCTGTCGAAGACGGCGCGGTTGACGGCCGATGCGGCACAACTGCTGACGGACACTCTGCCGCCTGTAGCCGCTACGATGTCACGCAGATGGCGCGTGCTCCAATCCAGCGTGTTGCCCGCTACGATGGTGCCTTCGAGTTCGGCTGTACTATGGCCGAGACCTCCGTAACCCTCACGTCCGTAGCCCGACTTGTTGAAACAGAGTTGGCGGCCACAATAACCCGGCATGCGAGCCATGGGGACGCCGGCGTCGATGGACATATCGAAGCCCTGACAGCTATCGTTGTCGAACGGCTGAGGACCTGCCAGACGGTCGAAAGCGTCGATGATGAGGATGCGTTGAAGGCCCGTAGGCGAGATATAAGCGCAGACCTCTTGCGAAGGCATGCTCTGGCCGCCCGCGTTGCACGCCGAGATGCGGAAGCGATGGACGACGCCTTGGGCTGCATGGTCGAACAGATAATGTGCTTCGTCAACGAGCATCCCGTTGTCGAAATCGCCGTCGCCCTCAGCATGATAGACCACGAAACCGGTGGGCATGGCCGTGGCTTCGAGCGTATCCTCGACGGCCAGCCATGTCAGTTCTATCCCGCGTCCGTCAGCCGTCACCTTGGCCATAGGAGCGGTAATAGGCAAGGGCTGGATGACGAAGTCTTTGTCGGCGTGAAGCGAATAGAGGCTTCTGAGAATGCCTTTGTATGCCGCCCTGGCAAGCGCAAACTTGAAGTTCGGATCGTGGGCGTAGCGCATATCGGCGAAGTTCTGGTGAGAGAGCATCTCGAGAATCATCGATGGTACGGCGGGTTCGCGCGTCTCGCTATAGTTGCGGTCGTACATCTGGCGGCGTGTCCATTGGCCTATCAGGGCGCGCATGTCGGAGTCTACTTGCGTGAGCATCTGGTCGCAAAGGTCACGAGAAGCTAGGCGCGAGAGGCCTGTAGGCAGGTGGCCGTCGCTGAAATCGGTCGTGTAGATGCCTAACGTGCCGATGAAACTGCTGTCGCGTGTGTAGCCGGCATCTGTATGGAAGGCGAGGCTCATCTCGATGGGCACGTTCAGACCGGAGTCGCCAGGGACGTAAGCCGACCCTCGGGCGAGATAGTTGGTCATGTGCGAACGTACGTTGATGTCCTCGGAGTAGTCGTTGGTCGAGAGCTTGCTGGCATAGACTTCGTAGGGCATACCAGCCCATTGGGCGGAGTAGCGTGCACACTCTAGGAAACGAGGCAATCCGCTGACGCCTAGATTGGTAGAGTCGCCACGTGCGATGTTGCCCATACCTCCGCCGAAGCGTACGGCGTCGGCCGTGACGTGACCTCGATAATTGCTTTGGTTGGTCAGGATGACGCTATTCTCGCGGCTGTTGCCGGCAGCAAAATCAAACGTACCCAAGTATACCCACGTGCCGCCGCCCATCTGCTGGTTCACGCGGAAATGGGTCTGTTGGCCACGATGGCGTATGGTATAGGTGGCGTCGCTGACGCTCGTCGGGAGTGTCGTATACGAAACGTAGACGGCATAGCGCCCGTCTTCAGGAATCTCGGGTGTCCACGTGACAGAGGCTGCTCCGGAGCGTCGGGTCTGAGTCGCAGCCATGCGCGTCGTGCCATGTTGGAACGGATTCTCGGCATCGAGATAGGTCTCTTTGGTCTGCGCGAAACCTACGCCCGCTTCGCCCCATGCGTGTTGTCCGTCTTGCTCGGCATAAGTGCCATGTTGGGCGGGTGAGTCGTTGTCGACGATGACTTCGTGCTTCTGCCAGTCGCGCTCTCGAGGCGTGAAGAGGATGGCGCCTGCGTTCTCGAGCATCGGCATCAGATAGGGAATGACAATCGTCTGAGAGAGCAGATCCTCGGTCGTGCAGAAGAGGCGTGGACGTTGCCATCGCCAGATGCCTTCGCTCTGCGAGTAGAAACTGCCATGACTGGCCCAAAGGCTGAGATGTCGGTCCTCGAGTCCCTTGTTGACGCTATAGGGTCTGTCAAGAGGTGTCACCCATGCGTTGCCGCGATGACGCACGTCGCCCCACGTACGAACGGGTGAACTATCGCTGCCCCAGCCTCCGGGCACCAATTCCTCGATGAGAACTCCTTTGGAGTAGACGTGCAGTTCGTAGGTATTATACGGAAGGGGCAATTGGCGACGTATGTCGTCGTAGATGCGCCTCACTTTGTCCGTGTCGAAAGCTTGCATGCCGAACAACTCGGTAACGTAGATGTCCAGGCGCTTCGCTTGGCTATCGATACCGACGCGCTCGAGGCGACAAGTCTCGCCCTTGAGGACGAAACCATAGTCGTAATGGCTTAAATAATTAGCTAAGCGGTTTTGCAGATTCGCGTTTTGTGCAAAACAAACGGCTTCTGTAATAAACAGAAGCCCTATCGTGATTTTATGTTTGAGGTCCAATTCCTATTTTTTCTCTTTAAAATTACTTTACTCAAGTATCGAACTCTATTTTTCTTTAGGGGATAATATAGCACTTGCCCCCCAAACCCCTATGGGTTCCGAAACGGTCTCATCACTCGATAGCGCTCAGCGATTCAGTCGCCGAGTAAACCTTGGTCAACTGCGATATTATTACCTTTTTATATTTAATTTTCAACCTTTCAACTTTTCAATTTCTCCGCTCGGCTCTACAGGGACGCTTCGCTGCGAAGAACTTCTTAACCTCTCAACTTTTCAAATTCTCAACTTCTCAACCTTGCCCCGTCACGGAATATAATTCTCCGGATGTTTACCTTTGAAGTCCTTGAAGTAGTCGCGAATCTCTTTCATCTGAG
>CADCOX010000204.1 GCA_902803195.1 uncultured Bacteroidales bacterium | reverse complement strand
CTTCCTCGCTGACAATAATGAGAACGGTGCCCAGTATGAAGCTATTCTTCCTGCTCTGATGGATGGGCTGCAGACCCAAAGCTATGATGCCATGAACTTCCTCGTGTTCGCCAGCTATGGCGAGGCTGAGGATGTTGCTGTGCCCTCTGGTACTAATCACAGCTGGACGAAGTGTGCCCGTGTTAAGGGTAAACTCCTTGAGAAATTCTTCGGCAGCCAAGCTGCACCTCAGACCGATAATCTCGCTGAGATGATTGCCGCAGCCAAGGACGATCGCGCCCTTTTCTATGGCAAGGGCTACAAGCCGTACATCACTGAAGAGAAAGCCGACGAAGGTTTCAGTTGCGTCAAGTTCCGTAATGTTCGCTCCGATGGCAAAGCAGCTAGCGCCATAAATTTCGTCGACACCGACCTGCCGCTGTTGCGTGTTGCTGAGGCTTACCTTACTTACGCCGAGGCTTCCATCCGCAAGAACGGGCAGAATTCAACCGCTACAGCTTATATCAACAAGTTGCGTGAGCGTGCCAACGCAAAGCAGGAGGCAACCTACACACTCGACGATGTTCTCGACGAGTGGTCGCGTGAGTTCTGGTTCGAGGGCCGTCGCCGTATGGACCTCGTGCGCTTCGGACGCTTTGGCGGTCAGTCAGAGTACCTCTGGGAATTCATGAACGGTATTCCTGGCGGAGGCTCTTTCTCGTCCAACTTCAATGTCTATGGTCTGCCTGCTACTGACCTCGACGTGAATACAAATCTCAAGCAGAACGATGGCTATTAATCCGAAAAAACAGTAACGACTATGAAACTCAAATATATTATTGCACCAGTGCTTGCAGGGCTCGGAATGATTGCGTTCTCGTCTTGCTCAGACGACAATGGCTCCAATCCTACCCTTCACATGCCTGAGAGCTTTGTGCTCAACACTCCGTCGGTAGCTTCATCCGTGCTGGATCTTGAGGCTACTACGGCCCCGTTTGTCATCACCTGGTCGCAACCCGACTATGGTGGCTTCCCTGCAGCAGTCACCTACTATGTCCAGTATGGCCTTGACGACCAGTTCACGTCGACCATTGACGATGAAGGCAACACTGTTCTCAATTATATTCAGGAGGACGAGCCGCTTAGCGTATGCCGTGATTCGATTAACGTCGCCGACATCAACCGCAACCTCATGACACTCCTTGGAGCCTCCTCGGCTGCCGATGTTCCCGAGATTGTCGACGTCTATTTCCGCATCTCCGCACAAACGCCTTCCACCGACGTCATCTACTCCAACGTGGTTAAGGTGAAGACTTCTCCTTATTTCCAGACCCTCGTGGCCGCCGACCCGATCTTGTGGTATCTCACAGGCTCATGTATTGGCGATGGCTCGTGGGGCAGCGTTGTGCCTACCGGCTGTCAACCGATGTACCTCAGCCAGGAAAGCAACTATGACTACGCTACTGGTACGGGTGAAATCTTCTGGGCTGGATACCTCACGTCTGCTGGCTTCAAGTTCCGTGGTTCGCCCGACGATAACTGGGCCGTTCAGATTGGTCAGGGTGACAGCTTTGGCGAGTTCAAACTCAATGATGGTGGTTCTGCCAACATCAGTGTGCCTACCGATGGCGTTTATCTCATCACGCTCGATACCAAGACCAGCACACCTGTCATTACCGAGTACACGGGTTCTGCCAAGGTCTTCGATGGCATTGCCCTCGCAGGCTCGTTCAACGGCTGGGGTGACACCGAACTGACTCCTATCACTTCTGTCTGTGAGAACCACGATTGGTTCATCAACATCACCCTTGAAACGGGCGCAGAGGTGAAGTTCAAACAGGTCGGCTCTTGGGACTTCAACTGGGGCGGCAAGTTCACGCAACTCTCCTACGGTTACTACGGCAATGGAGTTGGCAACGGCGATAACCTCTATATCTCCGAAGGCGGAAACTTCAACATCTACTTCAATGACATCACAGGTCTCTTCCGTTTCGAAAGAACGGGAAACTAATAAAGAGTCGTTAACCCTAAACAAATGAACTATTATGTTTAAGAAATTATTATATGGCTGTGCTTTAGCAGCTCTTACCATCTCCTGCAATGAGGACTTCGACAATTGGTCGAGTCCTCAGAGCAACGAGCCCGAAGAAGCCGTGGAGGTCGTGCTGACCTCTACAATAGACGCTGTAGAAGTAAACCTCGCCGAGGTGACCGAGGATCAAGTGAAGGTCATTGATCCCATGGTTTCTGTCCCCGATGGCTTTGCCCTTGATTCTTATGTGGGCAAACTCATGAAATGCAGCACTGACGATAGTGGCGCTCAAATCGTCGAGGCTTCTTACGACGTAGATGTCACCACTGATGGTTGCGTTTCCGTCGATGACCTGCAAGCGGCTGTGAATGCGTTCTATGGAATGCGTCCCTCTGCTCGCGAAATCGTATTGGAGGTCTACGCCAAGGTCTCCACGTCTGAGGATAAATCCATCTGTCTGAAGTCCAATACCATTGCTTCCGCACT
>CADCOX010000203.1 GCA_902803195.1 uncultured Bacteroidales bacterium | reverse complement strand
ATGCTCGCCCTCCAACTCCTGTGCCAGTACCACCTCTATACCCAGCTCTTGGCCATAGGCAAGATACTCTTCGAAGCCTTCGCCTTGCGGACGACCGAAGTGGTGATCATAGCCGATGACGAGCACGTCCACGCCCAACTGCCGACGCAACACGCTGCCCATGAACTCACGAGCTGACAGTGCAGCCATCGCGTGGTCAAAAGGTAGCACGTAGATATCGTCGACCCCCGTGGCGTGGAGGAGACGTTGCTTCTCGTCGGCAGTAGTCAGCAGATGGGGCGCATGGTCGGGAGCGAAGACCGACCGGGGATGGCGGTCGAAGGTGATGAGCAGGGATCGGCCTCTACGACGTAACGCCTCTTCCAGCACCTGCTGAATGAGATACTGATGCCCCCGATGAACACCATCAAAGAAACCGATAGTTGCAATAACAGACACAGACCCTACCCCTGCCCTCTCTGCAACGGAGGGAGCAAATACTTTGGAAGGATTATTTACTATCTCTTTCATTTACGAAATGGGTATATGCTCCATCCTTTGAGGGAGGGCGTGGGGAGAGTCGGCCCCTTTCTTACACCAGATGTCCTACGATGGCTTCGCGGTCACCAGGTAGCAGGTCGATGACGGGAATCTCAATCATCGTGTAGCAGCCAGGCTGCTGACGCATCGACGCGCGTGCCACGTTGACCAGCACTTGGGCGGTAAGGGCCGGGTTGTTGATCTTCATGTTGAACTCGAAGAGCTGGTTGTGAGTCTGGCCGCTGACACCCTTGCGGACAAGGTTCACGCCGTGACCGACATCGTTCAGGTCCTTCACGCAAGGAACTTGGTTGACGTGTGTCTCGTCGTTCACGAAATAGGGGTCCGTGAGGATGGCTTTCTTTACCGTCTCGAAATCTGCCCCTTCTTCCAACTCCACGTACACCATGCGACGATGGATGCCTGTACCGACGGGGATGGTCACGCTCAGCGCGTCGCGCACGCCGGCAATGGCGCGGACTGCTACAGAGTGCCCCATCGAGCGGCCGGGACCGAAGTTGGTGTAGGTGATGCCTTTAGGTGCGAGGCTCTCCATGAGCGTGCGCACGACACTGTCCGACCCTGGGTCCCAGCCAGCGCTGATAATGCTGACGGCTCCTCCGGCCTTGGCGGCGGCATCGAGCGAGCGGCGCAGTTGGACGATCTGTGTATGGATGTCGAACGAATCGACCGTATTGATGCCCAGTGCGAGAATATCCTTAGCGTAGGCTTCCACGCTGCGGGTGGGGGTGGCGAGTATCGCCACATCGACGTCCTCCAGTTCGCGGATGTCCTTCACTACCTTATAGCCTTCCAATTCTTTGGGCAGGTCCTCAGCGCCACGGCGACGCACGATGCCTGCAACTTCCATATCGGGAGCCTCGATGAGGGCCTCGAGTGTGTACTTTCCAATATTGCCGTAACCGACGACGGCTGCACGAATCTTTTTCATTGTGTTTGTAATTTGAATGTGATGAATCGTTGGGTTTATGTGAGTGATTAGTGATGAGTCAGACTGCGATTATTCGCTAAGGATGTTTTCGATTGTCAGGAGTTCCTCCGCCGTGAATGCAGGGCTGTTGAGGCACGCTAGGTTGCGGCGCAGCTGCTCAGGCGAACTGGCCCCTATGATTACGCTTGTGACCTCCTTGTGATGAAGTATCCACGCGAGAGCCATCGTTGCCAGGGCCTCACCGCGCTGGGCGGCCAGGTCGTTGAGACGGCCGATGCGGGTGAGCATGGCGGGAGTCAAGGCGTCAGCCTTTAGGAAACGAGGGTCGTGAGCTATACGGCTGTCGGCAGGAATGCCGTGAAGATAGCGGTCGGTCAACAGGCCCTGTGCCAGCGGCGAAAACGAGATGAAGCCGGTGCCCGCTTCATAAGCCGTGCTGAGGATGCCTTCGTTCAGCGGTTGCTGATCAAACAAGTTCAGTCGCCCTTGGTAGATAAGGCATGGAACATGCTGTTCGCGCAGGTATTGATAACCATATTGTGCAGCCTCTTTCGGCCATCGGCTAATACCTATATATAGGGCTTTGCCGGCGCGCACGATGTCGACGAGGGTTTGGAGGGTCTCGTCGAGGGGCGTCTCGGGATCATAGCGATGGCAGTAGAAGAGGTCAACATAATCGATACGGAGCCGACGAAGACTTTGGTCAAGACTGGCCATCATGTGCTTGCGCGAGGCCCACGAGCCATAAGGCCCCTCCCACATATCGTAGGCGGCTTTGGTGGCGATGAAGAGTTCGTCGCGATGTGAGCGGAAATCGTCCTGCAGGAATTTACCCATCCGTTCTTCCGCCGCACCGGGGTCGGGGCCGTAGTTGTTGGCGAGGTCGAAGTGGGTGATGCCGGCATCAAAGGCCGCACGGACGATGGCGCGGCTTTGTTCCTCGGGAGTCACCTTGCCGAAATTATGCCAGAATCCTAACGAGAGCGCGGGCAGCAATACGCCCGAGCTGCCGCAACGGCGGTAATTCATGCCCGAAGTGTAGCGGGCGGGGTCGGCTGTGTAGGTAGTCATAGGGTGATACTTTTATTGTCTTCGGCGGTGCAAAGGTAGCAAAATGTTAGCAAACAACCAAAGCTATGGTGCAAAATGCAAGCAAAATACCATTGTTTGATGAATTATTTATCTTAAATCAACTCGTCGCTTACCCAAAATCAATGAGCCTCGAGCCAGTTGTCGCCCCAACCGGCATCGGCAATCAACGGCACGTGCAGTGTTACGGCACTCTCCATTTCGGCGATGACGATTTGTTGCACCCGCTCACGTTCCTCAGGGAGGACGCTGAAGTTGAGTTCGTCGTGCACTTGGAGAATCATCTTCGAGCGGATGCCTTCTTCACGGAAGCGTTGGTGAATACGTACCATTGCCACCTTGATGATATCGGCAGCAGACCCTTGGATGGGGGCATTGATGGCATTGCGTTCGGCGAAACCGCGCACGGTGGCGTTGGCCGAGTTGATATCGCGCAGGTAGCAACGGCGTCCGAGTATGGTCTCGGTGTAACCGTTCTCTCGAGCGCGAGCGATGCTCTCCTGCATATAGGCATATACGCGAGGGTAGGTTGCGAAATAGTTGTCTATGAGTTGCTTGGCTTCCGTGCGGCTGATGCCGAGGCGTTCAGTAAGTCCGAAGGCTGTAATTCCATAGATGATGCCGAAGTTGGCAGTCTTGGCGCGACTGCGTTCCTCACGTGAGACCTCGTCAATCGTCTTGTGGAAAATCTTCGCGGCTGTAGCAGCGTGGATGTCGTGACCCAGTTGGAAGTCCTCGATTAAGCTTTCGTCGCCGCTCAGGTGTGCCATGATGCGGAGCTCTATCTGCGAATAGTCGGCCGAGAAGAACAGTTGACCCGGCTCTGGCACAAAGGCCTTGCGGATCTCTTTGCCATCGGCCGTGCGCACAGGGATATTTTGCAGATTAGGGTTCGAACTGGACAGACGGCCCGTAGCGGTAATAGTCTGATTGAAAGAGGTGTGTATGTGCCCCGTCCGGCTATTGATGAGCTTGGGCAGCGCCTCGAGATAGGTGCTGATGAGCTTCTGCTTGCCGCGGTATTCGAGAATCTTCTCGACGATCGGATGCTTTGTTCGAATGCGTTGAAGGATTTCCTCGTTCGTCGAATAGGCTCCCGTTTTTGTCTTCTTGGCGTTGGGCAGCAGTTTCAGACGTTCGAAGAGCACTTCGCCCACTTGTTTTGGCGAGTTGACGTTGAACTCCACGCCTGCGAGCTCATGGATCTCCTTCTCTGTCGCTATGAGTTGGGTGGTGAATTCCTCGCTGGCCAGTCGCAAGGCCTCGGTGTCGAGGCAGACACCCGTCAGCTCCATATCGGCAAGGACGGGCATGAGGGGCATTTCGATCTCTTCGAACAGATGTTTGGCACCGTCGGCCTCGAGCATGGGTTCGAACACATGCTTCAGACGGAGTGTGATGTCGGCGTCCTCGGCGGCGTAGGGGCAGACTTCCTCAACGGGCACTTCGCGCATGGTGCGCTGCACTTTCCCTCGTTCCTTCGGACCTATCAGGCTATCGATGTGAATGGTTCTGTAGCGGAGATACGCCTCGGCCATATAATCCATCCCATGGTGTCCTTCGGGTTGGAGCAGATAATGGGCGATCATCGTGTCCCACATCGGAGGGGCCACTTCCACGCCATAACCGTGAAGCACAGAGTAATCATATTTGAGGTTTTGTCCGACCTTGAGGATGCGTGTGTGCTCGTAGACGGGTCGGAACTCGTCGACGATGGCCTGCGCGTCAGCCTTCTGTTCGGGAATGGGTACGTAATAGGCCTCGCCCTCGCGGATGGCGAAACTCAGACCAACGAGCTCCGCGTCGATGGGGTCGGTGGAGGTGGTCTCAGTGTCCATTGCCATCTCGTCGGCCGCCAGCAGGCGACGGATGAGGTCGGCTCTTGCCTCAGGAGTGTCTACGAGGTGGTACTGGGCTCCGCTGTCGGCGTAAGTGGTGAGGGGTTGCTGTTCGTCGGGTTGCGATGCGCTTTCAGTCGGTTCGACAACGGGTTCGACTGCAGGCATTGCGGTCGGTGTTATTGCAGTGGCGGCTATGGGTTCGCCGAAGAGGTCGAGTTGCGCATCGGCAGGTTTTTCCTTGGGCGCAGGCTTGACGGGTGTCGAAGGTTGGGACCTAAGGTCGGTACCGAACTTACGGTTGATCAGGCTTCGCATCTCCAAATGCGAGAACTGTTTGATGAGGGCGTCGCGATCGGGTTCTTGATATGCCAACGCCTTGAGATCGAGGGTGATGGGCACATCGGTGACAATCTGCGCCAGCCATCGCGAGAGTGTGATTTGCTCGCGGTTCTCTTCGACGCGCTCCTTGAGCTTGCCTTTAAGTTGGTCGGTATGCTCCAGCAGGTTTGCGATGTTGCCAAACTGCTGCACAAGGGTGACGGCTGTCTTCTCGCCTACGCCTGGACAGCCAGGAATATTGTCGGAAGCGTCGCCCATGAGGCCGAGGATGTCGATGACCTGTGAAGGTTGGTCGATGCCCCACTTGGCGCAGACCTCTGCAGGACCGAGAACGTCGAAGCCTACGCCCATATTCTTGGGCTTGAACATCACGACGTGAGGCGAGACGAGTTGGCCGTAGTCCTTGTCGGGTGTCATCATGAAAGTGCTGATGCCTTCAGCCTCGGCTTGCGTGGCAAGCGTTCCGATGACATCATCGGCTTCATAACCTTCGATCTCGAGTACGGGAATGTGGTACGATGCGAGTATGTCTTTGATCACAGGCACGCCGAAGCGGATGGCCTCGGGTGTCTCCTCGCGCTGCGCTTTGTACGGAGGGTAAGCCTTGTGGCGGAAGGTGCCTCCGTGCGGGTCAAAGGCCACGCCGATATGTGTGGGCTGTTCTTTGGCGAGCACCTCCTCGAGGGTGTTGAAGAAGCCATAGATGGCCGAGACGTTTTCGCCACGGCTGTTGATGCGTGGATTCTTGATGAGGCCATAGTAGGCTCGGTAGATGAGGGCGTAAGCGTCGAGAAGGAAGAGCTTCATAGTCTGGGCTGCGTTAAGTCGTTACGTTTTCGGGTGCAAAAATACAGCTTTTCTTTGGAATATCCACAGAAAAGCACAAATCCTTTTCGAAAAAAACGTTCGGCAGGGCTTCCCCTGCCCACCTCAGTTGTTCTCGAGGTGGGCGAGGGTCTGCAGTCGTCGCATAGCTGCGGCATCGTCTTTTGGACAGATCATCAGCACACCGTCGGCCTCGGTGATGACGAAATTGTCCAAGCCGCTGATAGCTGCTATATGTCCGGACGGCAAACGTACGATATTGCCACTGGCGTTGTCGAAGAGCGCCTCGGAGTGCATTGTGATATTCTCCCGTCCGTCCACCTTCACGTCGGATGGAGGATTAGGCGTGTTGGTGCGAGGCGAATGGAGGACGTCGGTGGCCATGGTATTCCATGTCCCCACGTCAGCCCATCCGAATCGGCAGCGTTGCACGTAGTTGTGGCCTGTGTGCTCGAGCACAGCATATTCCATCGACAGATTGGGCATAGCCGTGTAGAGGTGGGGCGGCTGATGCGTCGTGAGTTGGCCGGTGAGCTCAGGGAAGACGTCGGTGTACTCCGGCACATGCTTCACGATATTGTAAATCATATAGTGTGCTCCGAAGACAAAGAGACCTGTGTTCCAGAGGAATTCGCCGCTATCGGTGAACATGCGTGCGAAGTCCAGGTCGGGCTTCTCGGTGAACGTCTTCACATGGAAGATGTTCTCGTCGCCGTTCACGAGGTCGCCCATCTGCACATAGCCATATCCCGTCTCGGGGCGGGTGGGAGGCACGCCAAGCGTGATCACGCCAGGGTGGTCGGCGGCCATGTTCAGCGCACGCTTCAGGTCGTCGATGAAGAGGTCGTCGCCGTAGATGACTTGGTCGGCAGGCGAGACTGCGATGCACGCATCGGGGCAGAGGGCTCTGATGGCGGCTGTGGCCCACGCTACTGGGGCTAATGTTCCACGTCGGACGGGCTCGGCAAGAATCTGTTCGCGAGGCACTTCGGGCAGCTGCTCAGCCACAAGTGGCAGGTAGCTCTCCTGTGTGCTGACGAAGATATGTGAAGGCTCTATGAATTGGGCGAAACGGTCGTAGGCGCGTTGGATGAGCGTGCGGCCTGCTCCCGAGAAATCGATAAACTGTTTGGGCAGATGCTCGCGGCTGACGGGCCATAGACGACCGCCAAGACCTCCGGCGAGAATCAGACAATAGTTGTTTTTGGGGTTGTTCATGTATTAAAATAACGTAGTAAAAGTGCTTTTTTTGGTCTTTCGCAGGGCTAAGATACGATGATTTCCGACATCAGCCAAAGCTTTTGACGTTTATTTTGAAGAAAAACGATTTTTTGAGCCTTTGCAACATTTTTTATACCACGAAACGCCCTCTTAGGGTCATCTTTGCACCCCCTCTGTGCATAAAAACGGGTCAAAAGGAGATGTATTCGGCGAAAATTGCGTATCTTTGCGCCGCAATCATCAGAAACATACTTATGCTTGAAATCAAAAACCTGCATGCCACGGTCGGTGGCAAAGAAATATTAAAGGGCATCGACCTCACCGTCAAGGCGGGCGAGATTCATGCCCTCATGGGGCAGAACGGCGCGGGTAAGTCGACGCTCTCCAATGTCCTCGTGGGGCATCCCGCCTACACGGTCACCGAGGGAACGGTGACGTTCAACGGCAAGGACTTGCTGGCGATGACGCCCGATGAGCGCTCCCACGAAGGTCTTTTCCTCTCGTTCCAACAGCCTGTTGAGATTCCCGGCGTGTCGATGGTCAACTTCATGCGTGCAGCGCTCAACGCCAAACGCAAGTATCAGGGTCTGGAGCCTCTCGATGCAGGCGCGTTCCTTAAGTTGATGCGCGAGCGCCGCAAGATTGTCGAACTGGACAATAAACTGACCAGCCGCTCCGTCAACGAAGGTTTCAGCGGTGGCGAGAAGAAGCGCAACGAGATCTTCCAGATGGCGATGCTTGAGCCCACGTTGGCAATCCTCGACGAGACTGATTCGGGCCTCGACGTCGACGCCCTTCGCATTGTAGCTGAGGGCTTTAATAAGCTTCGCACGCCCGAGACGGCTGCCATCGTCATCACCCACTATCAGCGACTGCTCGACTACTTGAAACCTGATGTCGTCCACGTGCTCATCGGAGGGCGCATCGTAAGAACGGGCGGCCCTGAATTGGCATTGGAAATCGAACGCCGTGGTTTCGACTGGATTAAGGAAGAACTATGAACCAGTACTTAGAACTATTCCGCGAGCAGCGGGCACTCATCGATGCTCCTTCGCCAGCGTTCATGAACACTTGTCGCGACGAGGCTGCGGCTGCCTTCCAGCGGATGGGCTTTCCTTCACGCAAGGTGGAGCGCTATCGCTATACGGATGTGGAGGCTGCTTTTGCACCTAATTATGGCGTGAACCTACGGCCGTCACCTGTTGCCGAAGTACCCGAGTCCATCGCCTGTCTCTATGGCACGCTGGCCGATGTCCGTGCTGATGCTATAACGGCGCTGAACACGATGTTGGCGCAGGAACTGCTGGTCGTTCATGTGCCTGCAGGCGTCCATAAGGAGAACCCCGTCCAGGTGACGCATACGCTACGCGCCACGGCACCTTTGATGCAGAACCGTCGACTGCTCATCGTCGCAGAGGCTGGTGCCCACGTGCAGGTACTGCTCGACAGCCGTGCCGAGAATGGGCAGGACTTCTTGACGACGCAAGTCACGGAGGTCTTTGTGGGCGAAGGTGCTCATGTCGAGATCTATGATCTCGAGAACACGCACGAGCGCTGCCACCGCTTCCATCAACTCTATGCACAAGTGGCCGCTTCCGGGCATCTCAGCCATACCGCTTTCACGCTGGCCAGCGGACTCAGCCGCAATCAGACGGATGTGGCGCTCGTGGGCGAGGGAGGAGAGGTGAACCTCTACGGTTGCGCCATCACCGATGGGCGTCAACACGTCGACAACAACACACTCATCGACCATCGCGCCGCTGCCTGCCGTAGCCGCGAGCTCTATAAATATGTTGTCGATCAGCAGTCGACAGCAGCTTTCGCTGGTCGTGTGCTCGTACGGCAAGAGGCTGTGCAGACCGACTCCGTTGAGCGCAATGCCAATCTCGTCTGTACCAACGAAGCGCGCATGTGGACTCAACCCATGCTCGAGATCTATGCCGACGATGTGCAGTGCTCGCATGGCTCTACTGTAGGACAACTCAATGCCGATGCTCTCTTCTATATGCGTCAGCGTGGCATCAGCGAGGCCGACGCCCGCATGCTACTCAAGCAGGCCTTTGCCAGCGAGGTCATCGATGCCTTGCCGCTCGAGGCCCTGCGCCCACGCCTCCATGCCCTCGTCGAGAAGCGCTTCCGCAACTGCGAGGACTGCCGCCTCTGCCGTAAGTAGGGCACCTAATTACAAAATAGTACCCGTTCCCGTTCTTCAGACTCGCTTCGCTCGAAGAAGCGTCGCAAGCGCCGAGCGATCGTTCCCGTTCCCGTTATCGTTCTCGTTAATATGATTACCTTCCAAGCAATCAACGTTCCGCTACCCGACCTCGACCGTGCTGCTGTTGAGGCTTGGGTCATCGAGGTGGCTGCCTCCTATGGCCGCCGCGTCGGCGAAATCGCCTATGTGTTTGTCGACGATGAGGAAATCCTGCGCGTCAATCGCCAGTTCCTCCAGCACGACTACTACACCGATATCATTACTTTTGGCGATGCTTCGAGCCATACCATCAGTGGTGACCTCTTCATCAGCCTCGACACCGTTCGCACCAACGCTGAGGCGCTCGGCGTCAGTTACGACAGCGAGCTCCGGCGCGTTGTCATCCACGGCGTTCTCCATCTTTGCGGACTCAACGACAAAGGTCCAGGTGAACGCGAACTCATGGAGGCCGCCGAGAACCGAGCCCTCGCTCTCATCCGCTTCTGATCGCCCCTCCCTCGTCCACTCCTCAAACAACTTGTCAACTTGTCAACTCGTCCACTCGTCAACTCGTCCACTCGTCAACTCGTCAACTCCAATAACATACATATAACAATTAATAATCCCCTTAAAACCAAGCAAAAATGAAAAAGATTCTTTATCTCGCTGCGCTTGCGCTGATGCTTTGCGTGGCAGCCTGCCAGCAAGGCGGCTACAAGGTAACGGGCACCGTACAGGGTGCTGCCGATGGCGATACTGTTATCTTGGCTAACGTTCAACGGACCTATCAGGTCGATACGCTCCAACTGACACTCATCAAGGATGGTAAGTTTGAGTTTGTCGGTAAGCAGGATTCTGCCATGATGTGCTACGTCATTTGGAACTCCACCGCCAATCCCGACCTCCGCATAGCCACACAGCTGGCGCTTGAGGAAGGCAATATTACCGTCGAACTTGACACTGCCGAGAACACCATCGCCAAGGTGGGTGGCACGCCCGCTAACGACGCCCTCTACAGCTTAGCTCAGGAGGAGCAGGGCCTCAACGACCTCGCTCGTACCATCTACGTGGTGATGGGCGATTCCACCGCTAGCGACTTGGACAAGGCTGAGGCTGAGCGCAATCTGAACGACCTGCAGGACAAGGCTGTCGAGATTTATCAGAAGTTCGTCGCTGCCAACATCCAGAACGTGGCTGGTCAGACCTATCTCGCAGAATATGCCAGCATGCTCAACGATGATTTTGTGGCTGAACAACTCAAGGCTATTCCCAACGCCCGCAATAGTGCACTCGACGAACTGCGCGAGGTCTATGCTGTCAAGGCTAAGACGGCTGTCGGTCAGCCGCTGCTCGACATCAAAGCCAAGACACCCGAAGGCGCTGACCTGAGCGTTGCCGAGGTGGCCAAGGGTGCTAAGGTTCTTATGATTGACTTCTGGGCCAGTTGGTGCGGTCCTTGCCGCGCTGAGATGCCCAACGTGAAGGCTGCCTACGAGCAGTTCCACCCTCAGGGCTTCGATATCATCGGTGTCAGCCTCGATCAGGACGCTGAAGCGTGGAAGAAGGCCATCAGCGACCTCGGCATGGCTTGGCCGCAGATCAGCGACCTCAAGGGATGGGATTGCGAAGGCGCTTCCAACTATGGCGTCCGTGCTATTCCTGCCACCGTGCTTATCAAGGATGGTAAGATTGTCGCTCGCGACGTCCGTGGTGGGGCGCTTGCCGCCAAGATTGAGGAACTGCTGAAAGAATAAGCCAGACGAACGTTTTTAAGTGAAAAGTGAAAAATGAAAAGTGAAAAATAAGAATTACTCTCAGGACTTGAAAGGTAACTTGTATTTTTCACTTTTCACTTTTCACTTTTCACTAAATTGTATTCGTCACTCGTCATTCTTCACTCGTCATTCTCCCATGAACCAGCCTACGCTCGACTTTATTCGCTTGCATGCTGCCGACGACGTGCGTCAGTTGGCACTCAGTCGTGTGCCTGCGGATGTCGACCTGCGTGCTGCGCTCTGTCAGATTGAAGGCCGTCAGCTGGCTGCCCGCAAACTACCGTCGTGGGCTGCCTGCGACGGCCTCCTTTTTCCTCCGCGGTTGTCGCTCGAACAATGCTCCAGTGAAGCGACGGCAAGCTATAAACGTCAGTTGGTTGCTCGTCACCTATCCCAAGAGGGCGTGGAGACGACGTCTTTGGTAGACCTCACCGCAGGCTTCGGCGTCGACTTCGCGGCACTTGCACCTCTCTTCGCTCAGGCGTTTTACGTCGACCGCAACCCCGACCTCTGCGAGTTGGCGCGCCACAATATGCCGTGCTTAGGTCTTCTGCACGCGCAGATCCTCTCGGCTTCGGCCGAGGAAGTTCTTGAGGCATTGGCCGAAACGCTCAGCTCGGCTCAGCCGCTTCGCTCTACGAAGGACTCTCCACTCTCCACTCTTCACGCTCCGCTCTCCCTCGTGATGCTCGACCCAGCCCGCCGTGACACGGCAGGGCGTAAGGTTGCGCTGATTGAGGATTGCACGCCCGATGTATGTGCCCTGCAGCAGCGGCTGCGCTTCGTCGCACGACTGACGCTTATCAAACTCTCGCCCATGCTCGACCTTACGGCCGCCTTGCGTTCGCTGCATGCGGTTGTTGAGGCTCACGTCGTCAGTGTGGGGGGCGAGTGTAAGGAACTCCTACTGCTGATGCGTGGAGACGAGTCGGGGTCTCCGTCCGCTCAGCCCTCTCTCGATGCCATCCCCATTTATTGCGTCGACCTCCCTTCGCAGTTCGCTTCTGATGAGGACGCCGCCGCTCCGTTTGGCTTGACACGAGCCTGCCGAGTTGTCTCTACGCGTGCAGAGGAGGCTGCTGCCCCGTCACCCCCTTACGTGGACCCCTCGCTCTTTACCTCGGCAGAAGGCCTTTACCTCTACGAGCCGTCGGCAAGCCTGCTCAAGGCTGGCGCGTTCCGCGTGCTCTGTCAACGCTATCCTGTGGAGAAGGTAGCGCCGCAGAGCCATCTCTACGTCTCGCGCGTTCCCATCAAGGACTTCCCTGGGCGTGCGTGGCGCATTCAAGAAGCTTCCACGTTCTCTAAGCGCGACCTGCGCCGACTCCTCGCCGACATCCCGGCCGCCGAACTCTCCGTGCGTGGCTTCCCCACTTCTGTTGCCACCCTGCGGCGCCAACTCCACCTCCGTGAGGGTGGTACCGTTCATCTCATCGCCACCACCCTTGCCGACAACACCCGCTTGCTCCTGAAAGTGGAACGCGACATTCCTATCAGGTAACTCTTATTTTTCACTTTTCACTTTTCATTTTTCACTTTTCACTCTTTCATTTTTCACTTTTCATTTTTCACTTTTCACTTTTCATTTTTCACTTTTCACTTTTCACTTTTCACTTTCCCCATGTCCCTCCCCACCGCCTATCTCGCTCCCATCTCCTGGTACAAAGCGTTGGCAGCACTCCCGGCTGCAGCCATCGAGCAGCACGAGCACTACGTCAAGCAGACCGCGCGCAACCGTGCTCGCATCCTCATGCCGACGGGCGTGCAGGACCTCATCGTCCCTGTAGAGGCGGCTCCCAATCATACCCCTATCCGCGACATCCGCATCAGCGAGCATGGCCATTGGCGCCACCACCACTGGAGCGCCCTCCGCACCGCCTACGGCAAGAGTCCGTTCTTCGAATACTATGCCGACGATTTAGCCCCTTTTTACGAGCGCCGTTATGACTACTTGCTCGACTTCAACCTTCGCCTCCACGAGACCGTCTGCCAGCTCATCGACCTCCACGTGCCCCTCACCCTCACTGAGGCTTATGATGCTGCCGCTTTCACCGATTTCCGTGACCTCCCGGTCGACACAACCCCTTACTACCAAGTCTTCGCCGACCGTCTCGGCTTCTCTCCCGATCTCAGCATCATCGACCTCATCTGCAACCTCGGACCTGAAAGCATCCTGTATCTGAACGCCCCGAAAACTCTATAGGTGACCTATAGTTGTGCAGCCCTGCACGTCCGTTCGCACAGCCCTGCACGACCGCTCCTTAAGTCCTTCACGACCGCTCGCATCGCCCCTCATGTATAGACGCATCGCCCTGCGCGACTATATGTGTGCGTTATTCGGTCGCGACCGAATAACGAAGTCCTCTATATCAATTCACCGATTCCTCCAGTCAACTTGCCCTGCACGACCAGATCATTCTTCCTCATTGACCCGTCAACCGACCTTCATCCTCCAGCCTCCATTTTCCCGCCCCCTATATTCCCCTACGCGCGCACGCGCACGTAAAAACTTTTGCGAGCACCTACACTTTAGCACTCTTTTACACCCATTCATTTGATTAACAGTGAGATAATCACCTCAAAAACGGTGTAGTTCGGGTGCTATTTACGGTGCTAAAGTGTAGTTTGTGCCTCAAAATCGCCTAAAATGTAGTCAAAAACAGGCAAATCTCGTCAAAAATCGTTCATGAATGCACAAAAGTCGTTCACAAATCAACTAATGTCATTACCTTTTTAGCGGAAAAGACACGTTCGGAATATCCTTAGAACCTATACAGCACTCCGCCTTGCACGAAGTCTTGCATACCTACGCCTGCCTCAAGATAGCCCCGCCAATGCTTCTTTCCTACCTCAATGCCGACAGGTGAGAGCTGAAAATCGACGACAAATCTGTTGTCGTAGTTGATATAATAGGCATACATCAGACCAACTCCCACGCGGGAATACAAGCTCACCTTCTCGCGATTCAGCCAAGACCACTTTGCCTGAGGCATCAAGCCGTAGTAGAACTCCCGCCTGCCATACTGCTCGTAATGGGCGGTTGCGCCTAATGCCCATTTGCCGTTCAGGCGGTAGAAATAATGAACGGAAACGGGAGCGGGGAAGGGATGACGTGCTTCCAGTCCTTCGCCCCACGTGCCCCACCAATGTGAGTACACTATCGAAGCGAAGCTGGTGTAGCCTGTGCCTATGGCAACCTCATGGCGATATAGTCTGTCGTCCGATCTCTCCTGCGCCGAAACGCCGAGGACGAGAATGAAGGACGAAATAATTGTCAGCAGTCGTTTCATGGTCGTTCAATATTCTTCTGGGTAATTCGTTTTGCAATCATAGCAAAGGCCTCTGGAATCCAGGCATTTGACGAGGATGCTCCTCTCCTTCCTTATCGGGTCGAAGGAAACGCAAACACCCATAGCGGCTCCGATACCCTCCACCCAACTGTCCTTGAACTTGTTGTCAGAGGTATAGACGTCTACGACATTGCGCATGATTCCCTCTATATATTTGCGAGGAGGATTAGTGGGTTGGAGTATGTAGCCGTACCAGCGTACGATATTGCCCGAAACCAGACCAAAATCATAGAGCAGCCGTTCACTCCGCTTGCCTCTGTCGACGAACCTCACTTTCATCAGTGTGTCGCGCACGGCTCCGATGTAGTGCCACTCGGAGTCGCCATAGGCGGCCGCCTCGCGCAGGTACATCTTTTTATAATTCTTGCCGTTAAGGAGAGTGTCCCCGTCAATCTGATAGCGATAGCTCTCATGCAGATCGTCGGTGTTTTCCGCAGCTGCGTAAACCCATACTTTTCCCTCTTCTGCAAAACAGTGATAATCCTCTGGAACCACCCGCTCGCTGTCGGGGACGATGATATCGTCTACAGTGCAGCCAAAGAAAGAGGACGCAATCAGGAGACAGAAAAAGGGTTTGATCAAAACTCTTGACATTGTATTACTATTTCTGGTTATATTGGTATAACGTTTAAGATGTCAATTTATTTTAAGTTGAGCGCCTAAATGTACTTTGAAACCATTCTTTATGAAAACCCTGTGATTACCTTGAATAGTCAACTTACCTCCGTTGACAATCACCTTCCCTTCTGCTTCTAAGTCTATTACGTCATTTCCAACATAAATGTTATCGCCAGTGATAGTAGAGTTGGTTGAAAAAATTCGATTCTGCACATATACATTATTTCCGATATTTTTATGAACCTCCGTCGTAAAGGCTGCATAATTAGGTTTAGTAACAGTTACGATAAAATCAGCCGCATTGGTATGGGATAAATCAAAAGAGTAACTGGATTATAGTATCATCAACAGCCACCGTCGATAGCAAAGTTAAGTCCTTTATAGAGCTTGGAAACTCAAGCGTAGAGCTCATATGGTCAAACTTATGAATACTAATCGGTACGGGAATGATGCTAATATTGTCAAGTGAATCAATACGTTACT
>CADCOX010000202.1 GCA_902803195.1 uncultured Bacteroidales bacterium | reverse complement strand
GCTTTCATTTGCTCAGCAAAGACCGAACCCGGACATATCCGCCACCAATGCTACGGCAGCATTAACCTCGGCAACTACTCATGCCCCGACAAGAAGAGAATAGATGCAATTTTGTCCGATTTCATCGAATCTGGCATCGATGCTCACGAAGTTGAATATGCAGAGGCCCGCTGGAAGAAAGCCGTATGGAATATGCCATTCAACGGAATGACTGTAGCGCTTCACACACAGACCGACCAGCTGTTGTCCTGTCCCGCCACTCGACAACTCATCTACGAACAGATGATGGAAGTGATAGATGCAGCCAACGCCCTCGGCATAAATGGATTGGACGAGTCATTCGCCCAAAAGATGATGGAGACAACTGACGCCATGGTCCCCTACTCGCCGAGCATGCGCCTCGACTACGACTTCGGTCGACCCATGGAAATCGAGTATATCTACACTCGACCGATAGCTGAAGCTCGCCGCGTAGGTGCAGCAATGCCGAGGCTGGAGATGCTGGAGCGCGAACTAAGATTCTTAGAGAGGAACTAGAGGAACTAGAATATCTAGAGAATCTAGAGGCCCTAGAACATCTAGAGACTCTAGAGGCTCTAGAACATCTAGGATATCTAGAATATCTAGAAGATCTAGAAAACAGAAATGAACAAGGCTCTTAGAGACTACATCGAGCGGGAGATTCTGCCGCAATATGATCATTTCGACAAAGCACATCGGCGCGACCATGTCCAGATGGTGATTGATCAGAGCCTGGAACTGGCTCGTCACTTAGACGTGGACATCGATATGGTCTACGCTATCGCTGCCTACCACGACTCGGGCCTCTGCGAAGGACGAGAGCACCACCATGAAGTATCGGCTCAAATCATCCGCAATGACAGAAACCTACGGGAATGGTTCACCGATGAGCAAATAGAAGTGATGGCAGAAGCGGCAGAAGACCATCGCGCCTCGGCCGACCACGCTCCACGCTCTATCTATGGCCGTATTGTAGCTGAGGCCGACCGCTTCATCGAACCCGCAACCATCATTGAACGCACTATCCAATATGGTCTTGACCACTATCCCGAACTAAGTCGCGAGCAACACTATGAACGTATGGTAGCGCACCTACGTGAGAAATATGGTCGCGATGGCTATCTCCAACTATGGTTTGACCATTCACCCAACGCCGAGCGTTTAGAGCAATTGCGACAGATGATTGACGCTGAAAAGCCATTACGCCAATGGTTTGAAACATGTTTCGACAAGGAAAAATCAGAGCATTCACTATCTCAATAGAGACTATAGAAATGCAAAAAGCGGCGATTTCATCAATAAATTTAGCAATAGAGACGAAATATCGGTTATTATTCATACCTTTGCAGTTGAAAAGACAAGGATAGCACTATGAGACGTTCTACACAAACCCTTCTGACAACAATTGCTAAAGAGTTGGCCAGCGCGAAGTCGCTGTGCGGCCTCTTCCATGAACACCGCGATGGCGACCCTCTGCCCTCACAACCCGCATTGGCGGAAGCGATGGACCTTTGCCGCAGTATCCTGTTCCCAGGCTTCTATGGTAAAAGCAATGTGAACGAGCAGAATCTGGTGTTTCACATCGGGGTGGCACTGGAGCAGCTCTACGGTTTGCTATGTGAACAGATACAGGCTGGACTTTGCTTCGCCACAGGATGGAGCGAGGTAGAAGCCTACGGCCAGAGTTATGTCTCGGCACAAGACACACGCAAGCATAAAGCCTCGGAACTGGCACGTCAGTTCGTGAGCAAGCTTCCATCGCTACGTCAGACATTGGCCACCGATGTCGAAGCAACTTATCTCGGCGACCCAGCCGCTGAAACTTACGGCGAAGTCATCTCCTGCTACCCCGTCATCAAAGCCATCACCAACTATCGTATCGCCCACGAACTGTTGCAGTTAGGTGTACCACTCATCCCTCGCATCATCACCGAGATGGCACACTCCGAGACGGGCATTGATATCCACCCAGCAGCTACAATCGGGCATCACTTCACCATCGACCATGGAACAGGTGTCGTCGTAGGTGCCACCTGTATTATCGGAAACAACGTGAAATTGTACCAAGGCGTGACACTCGGTGCGAAGAGTTTCCCAGTAGACGACGATGGCAATCCCATCAAGGGCATACCTCGCCATCCCATCCTCGAGGACGGTGTCATTGTCTATGCGAATTCCACCATCTTAGGACGCATTACCATTGGACGTGGTGCGGTGATCGGCGGCAACATCTGGGTAACGGAAGACGTAGCTCCGGGCGAACGCATCCTGCAGAACAAATATCAACATTGACATGTCGCAGCGGAGTAACGGGATTTCGGAATAACAGCTATTTATCTTTGCGGAATTTCGGTACTTCGTTAGCACGCAATTGTAACCTTTTGATTACAAGTTGGCGCGTTTGAACAGGTTCAAGTTAAAGTAACACTTTAACACTTGATAATGCAGTAAGAGAGCATCTTATAAAAAATTTTTGAAAGTTTTTCTAAGAATGCTTGGTCGGTTCGGGATTTCTATGTACTTTTGCGGCATGAACCCCGAGACATATCACATTCCCGTGCTCCTGACGCCTTCAGTGGAGGGCTTAGCTATTCGGCCTGAGGGTACGTATGTGGATGTTACCTTGGGCGGTGGCGGTCATAGCCGCGAGATTCTGAAGTACCTTGATGGCGGTGGACGGTTATTCAGTTTCGATCAGGACGCTGATGCAATCAGTCGAGTAGAAGACAACCCTCGATGGACACCGATCCACTCCAACTTCCGCTACTTGAAGAACTGGATGCGCTACTATGGCGTTGAAGCCATTGATGGTCTGTTAGCCGACCTTGGCGTCAGTAGCCACCATTTCGACACGCCACAACGAGGGTTCAGCTTCCGCTCTGAAGCACCCCTTGACATGCGGATGAACCAACAGGCACAGCTGACAGCTGCCGATGTACTGAACACTTACACACGTGAGCAGTTAACCTCTATCTTCCGCCTTTATGGCGAACTGAGGCAGGCGGGGCGCATATCTTCGGTCATAACAAAAGTCCGCTCCGAGGCTCCTATTGAGACAACGAGCCAACTGGCAGAGCTGCTGATCCCCCTTTTGGGACACGACCACGAGCGCAAAGACCTTGCTCGCGCCTTCCAAGCCCTCCGCATCGAAGTCAACGGTGAGATGAGCGCCCTCGAAGAGATGCTCACGTCGGCCATAGAATTGCTACGCCCCGGGGGACGATTGGTGGTCATCTCCTATCACTCCCTTGAGGACCGCATCGTCAAGAACATGATGCGCGCTGGCAACATCAATGGCGAAGTGGAAAGCGACCTTTACGGCCGCACGAAAGCCCCCATGCGGGCAGTGGACAAAGCTATCACACCAACTCCCGAGGAAATGGAGACGAACCCTAGAAGCCGTAGTGCACGGCTACGCATCGCCGAGAAAATAGGTTAAACCAAAGGCCTAATCAGAAGAGCCCACTGCACGGACAAGGGCCAAGACATCAATTAGCAACGCGAGGTGGAATGTTAAAGGAGTAGAAACCACCTGCGCGCGTAATATTATAAAGGTAAAAGTGAAAATAGCATGAAACGTAAAGCTGAAGAAGGCTTGGACGAGGATGTACGCCTCGACGCAACCGACGAGGTACCCTTCGAGATCGAGACAGGTGTGCCCGAAGATTCGGAGATTGCGTATGCTGTGGTCGCCGATGAAGAGAGCACAGGGGAGGACGACGCTGACATGTCGGAGACTGTGGAGCCGTCGACGAGCCGTTCGGCTTGGCGTCGCTTCTCGTCGGAAGATATGCCTCAGTTGTCGCTGCGCGAGATTTTAGGCGGCGACTACCTCATTGGCGGCTTCCTGCGCCGACAGATCTGGTTTATCCTCTTCCTGGTGGTGCTTGCCATTGCCTACATCAGCAATCGCTATGGTGCACAACAGGAGATCATCGAGGAAGAGAACCTGCGTAAAGAACTACTCGAGAAAAAGAACTATGCCTTGACACAATATGCTGAACTGACTATACGGACACGCCAAAGCAGCTTGGAACGCAGGCTGAAGAGCATGGGCGACAGCACCCTCGTGGCAGCCAAAGAACCGCCGTTCGTCATCGTGAGAGAAAAATAAGGACATTGAATCATCTTGTGTATCTGATATATGAACTTCGACAATAAACGAACCATTCCACGCTACCTGTTTATCATCATCGTGTTGACGTTGGTGGGCACAGCCATTGTAGGCAAAGCCATCTATGAGATGCTGGTGCGCGACAGTTATTGGGAGACGGTGCGCAAGCGCATGGCCTCGCAGCAAAAAGACATCCCAGCCATCCGCGGAAATATCTATTCAGCCGACGGACAGTTGATGGTAGGTTCGATGCCGGTGTACACGCTCCGAGCAGACTTTGTCGTGAAGGACCCCAATGACCCCGTGGCCGAGGAGAAACTGCGCGTATGGCGCGACAGCACCTTCAAAGCAGACTTGGACAGCCTCTGCTTAGGCCTACACGAGTTGTTCCCCGACCTATCGGCTGCAGACTTTCGGGCCAAGTTGCTTGACGGCAAGAGCCGCGGACGGCGCAACCTGGCTATCAGACACAATGTGTCGTACATCAAATACAAAGAGTTCTTGAAGTTGCCATACGTTCATCACGGGCGCATCAAGACAGGTTTCTATGCCGAAGAGATTCCTCAGCGACAGAAGCCTTACGGCAGTATGGCCAATCGTACGTTGGGTTCGTTGATGACTAGCAACGATTCAGCACGCAACGGTCTGGAGCTTGCCTACGACAGCATCCTCCGCGGTATCAACGGTAAGATGCACCGCGAGAAGGTGCGCCGCCAGTGGATGGACAAGACCGACGTAGAGCCCGTGAATGGTCTCGACCTAATCACGACCATCGACGTTGGTATGCAAGATGCAGCGGAGAAAATTCTGGAACGCAAACTGAAGGAAATCAATGCCGAGATAGGCGTCGTCGTGCTGATGGAAGTACAGACGGGCGATGTTAAGGCTATCGTTAACCTGACACGCATTGCTCCAGGCGTCTATGCCGAAGTGAAGAACAATGCCATCACTGATCTATGGGAACCCGGATCGACATTCAAGACTGCTTCGATGATGGTCGCTCTGGAGGACGGCATGGTGACACGTGCCGACGGCGTCGACGTGGGCAATGGCCAATGGCTGATGCATGGACGCGTAATGAAAGACCACAACTGGCGCAAAGGCGGCTACGGGCGTAAGATTTCGGTCGATGAGTG
>CADCOX010000201.1 GCA_902803195.1 uncultured Bacteroidales bacterium | reverse complement strand
TCGCTGACGCTGTCGGCCAAATACCGTGCGACCAAACGTCTGGCACTCTCCTCCGTCTTGCGCGAAGAACTTTACCGCAACGATTTCGTTCCGCTCATTCCCGCATTTTTCGCCGAATACACGCTTTGGAACAAGCGTCCTAAGTCATCTCTCATCTTCAAGACATCCATCGCCCGCAACTACCGCTACCCATCGATGGACGACCTCTACTTCCGTCCGGGCGGCAACCCCGACCTGCGCCCCGAACGTGGCTTCACCTATGATGGCGGACTCGAAGGCAACCTACATGTTCCCTTGAGCGACCAGACGGTTCTTTCGCTCAAGACCAACCTCTCGGCCTTCGACTCTCACATTACCGATTGGATTCTTTGGACGCCAAATGCAAAAGGTTTCTGGCAACCTTTCAACCTCAAGCGTGTTCATAGCTACGGCACTGAGTTCTTGCTCGATGCGCGTCTGCAACTGCCGCGCGACTGGACTTTGATGCTCACGGGCAACTATGCCTTCACACCGAGCATCAACCAAAGCCGCGACCTCGACGACAACGACGCATCCTACGGCAAGCAACTCGTCTATGTACCTCGCCACTCCGCCAACGCTAACATCAGAGTGCAATGGCGGACGTGGACGTTTGCCTATCAGTGGAACTCCTATAGCGAACGCTTCACCACGACCAGCAACGAGGTAACTCGCATCACAGGCCGCCTCAAGCCTTATTATATGAACGACATCTCGCTCGAGAAACTGTTCTACTGGCGACATATCCAGGCCTCACTCAAGGGCGTCGTCAACAATCTCTTCGGGTCGGAATACGTCACCGTCCTCTCACGTCCTATGGCTGGTCGCAATTTCGAAATCTTCTTAGAACTAAAACCACAATGGAAACCTCGGAAATCCTCTCGAAAACAGGAATGAAACTGCGCCGCCACAGCATCGGTCTTATGCTCACAGGACTGTTGTCCAGCCTGTTGTTGGTCATAGTTTCTTGCCGCGAAAGCTACAAGAGCAGCAGTGAACTCGAACCTATGGGCTTGCGCTATGCAACCAACATCACCTGCGAGCGTGGAGATGGTTTTTCCGTGTGGACGCTTCGTGACCCTTGGGACTCAACAGCCGTGCTTCACCGCTACATATTTAGGCATATCCCCAACCCTTCCCTAAATGAAGGGAAACGCCCTCAGAGCAATGAAGAGTTCCTTGCACAGCTCCCTCCTTCTCTCTCAAAGGGACTCCGCGACGCAGCCATCATTCAAGTTCCTGTTCGCTCGGCGGGCGTTGCCACAGCCGTCCACTGCGGCCTGCTCAATGAATTGGGCTGCGCTTCGGCCATCACAGGCGTCTGCGAGAAGCAGTACATTGACTTGCCCGTAGTCACAGAAGGTCTCAACAACGGACATATCACCGACTTCGGCAACGGCATGAACCCCAACATCGAACGCATCATCGACGTCTCGCCCGAGGTGCTTCTGCTGACGCCTTTCGAGCATAGCGGAGGCTATGGTCGTGTGGAGCGCTTGGGCATCCCCATCATCGAGTGTGCCGAATACATGGAAGTGTCGCCGTTGGCACGTGCAGAGTGGATCCGTTTTTATGCGGAACTTTTTGGCGCAGAGGAACTTGCCGACAGCATCTTCAGTGCCGTCGAGAGCCACTATCTCTTTCTAAAGCAGAAGGCTGCGACAACCGCCGATCGCCCCCGTCTGCTCACCGAGATGCTCTATGGCGGTCAGTGGTTCGTACCCAGTGGGCAAAGCACGATGGGCATTATGTTTGCCGATGCAGGTGCCGACTATCTGTTCAGCGACCTGCCTGGCAGCGGCAGCACAGCCCTTGCCTTCGAGGCGGTGCTCGATCGCGCTCACAACGCTGACTGTTGGCTCCTTAAATACAACAGTCCTCGTCCGCTCACCTACGGACAAATGTCCTCAGACTACCAACCTTACACTCGCTTCCGCGCTTTCACGGAGCACCACATCTATGGCTGTGACCTTGCTCACAATCATTTCTACGAGGAGACGCCCTTCCACCCCGACCGTCTGTTGCGCGACCTCATTCTTATCCTCCATCCCGACCTCCTACCTGGCGAGCAGCCCGTCTATTACCATCCATTGGCCGAGTAATCCCTTCTTTCCGAATTCCTATTGTTTGGGCATCGTGGAAGGCCCCGCCAATCTCTTCGTCCTAGTACATATAATCGCTCACACCTTTACGACCAGTCCTTCAAGCTTGAGCTATAGACGTTATAGCTTACACGTATATACGTAGGGCCTCACACGTATATACGTAAAGGGCGATGCGTATATACGTAAAGGGCAATGCGTATATACGTGAGAGGCTTCGCGTATAGTACGCGAAGAGCGATGCCTCTATACGCATAAGCCATAGGCTCCTATCGCCTGGCCCCAAATCTATTCGAAAGCTGCGAAGAAGGAAAAGGCTCGACAAACGACAAGCAAAGATATAAAAATACGTAAAAGTTTTGTCACCTCCGTAATTTTTTGTTTCTTTGCGGTGCTCTAACCTAAATAACTCATCGCAACGATAGTCTTCAGACGCCGGAGGGGGCTCGCGTTCGTCGCGTGATTCCTGCTACCGGCATGACCTCCGAAGGGGCTGAGAACAAGACAGGAGCGTTCAATAATCGCTCATCGCCTAAAAAAACTTCCTTATCGTTATTAACAAACCTACTTGATAGATGAAAAGAACTGTCCTTACATTGATTGGCCTGTGCGTGATGATTGTAGTCGCTGCACAGCCTTACACGATTTATCCAATACCGCAACAGCAGTTGGCCCGCGAAGGGCATGCGCGCCTTTCGGGGACTGTCTGTGTTGTGGCAGAGGCGGGCATCGATGCCGTCACAGTGGCGCGTGCCGAGGAGGTGCTACGAGAGCATGGCCTGCAAGTCACCAAGGCCCATCGCCCGCAGAAAGGTAGTGCCAACCTGCTGCTTGGCATCAACGGTTCGCGAGGCGTTGCGGACAAGGAGGCTTCGCGCCTCAACCTCAGTCGCGATGTCTTCGCTTTGCCGAAGTTCGACCGCCACCTGCTCAGTCTCACGACCAACAAACGTGGGTCGGCGCAAGTGCTGATTCTGGGTGAGAACACCGACGCCACCTTTTGCGGACTGGCCTCGCTCGAGCAGATGTTGGACTACGAGTCGACTGATGCGAAGGGCGCGAAAGGCGAATTCCCCTGCGTGACCCTATATGACTACGCCGACATCCGCGACCGCGGCATCATTGAGGGCTATTATGGAGTGCCGTACTCGGCCGAGGTGACGAAGGATCTGTTCCGTTTCATGGCGCGCTACAAGATGAACACTTACATGTATGGAGCGAAGTCGGACCCTTATCACTCCAAATTATGGGGAGAGGCTTACCCGACAGCCATCACACCCGAACAGCAGCGCATCGGCTATCTGACGCAGGACATGCTCAGCGACATCGCATCCGTGGGCGCGGCCACAAAGGTCAATTTCATCTGGGCCATCCACCCTGGCAACGCCTTCACCGACGCCAACAACCAGCAGGTGTTGGACCAAATCGAGCACAAGTTCGCCGACATGCACCGTCTGGGCGTGCGGCAGTTCGGGGTGTTCGTGGACGATGTGGGGGTGCCATCGGATGACGCTACGCTGAAACTCGGGGCCGACCGACTGACGGAACTGCAGCGACGCATCGATGAGCGGTGGAACCGCCCCGATGCCCAACCCGCCGATACGGTGAAACCTCTGCACTTCGTGCCTCAACTCTACGCTTTCTCGTGGGTGGCCGCCGAGCAGGCGCGCCGTTTCTTCGGGTCGCTCAGCACGGTGCCCGAGAAGGTGAGAATCTACATCACGGGCCGGAATGTGTGGTCGGTGCCTAATAGCACGGACTTGGCCATCGTCCGAGAGTACCTTGGCCATGATACCAGCTGGTGGTGGAACTATCCCTGCAACGACAACGACGTGACCAAACTGTTCACGATGGACATGTACGCCAACTTCCACGATGAGCAGCACATCGCCACGCTGGCGCGCTTGGAACCGCAGTTGAAGGGGACGCCTACGCTCATCATCAATCCTATGCAGCAAGGCGAGGTGTCGAAGATTGCCCTCTTCAGCGTAGCTGACTATGCATGGAACAATCGTGCCTTCGACAACCAACAGAGTTGGGAGGCTGCGCTGCCGGCTGTTGTGGGCCGAAAGTATGCTCCCACCCTACGCACGTTGGCGCCCTACCTTCGCTACTTCGATGCCGACGCCTTGAACTACGTGGTGAAGAACTACCGCAACTCCGTAGAGCGGGGCCGTCCACAGCCTGGGGGGCTTGTCAGCCAGCTGCGGAGCGTGGTGACGGCTTGCGAACAGATGGAAGGGTTGAAGACCTCTGACCGAGCCAGCGACCGCTTGTTCTACGAGGACGTGCGTCCGTGGCTCCTGAAGTTAAGAGCCATGGCCGCCGAGGCCATTGAGCGCCTCGAAGGCCGAACGCCCGAGGCCGTTGACCTGGAGCAGAATCCCGACTTCCAGTTCCCCATCCTCACGGGCTTGGGCGACGGTATCAGCTTGAGCGTCAAGACAGCCGAGCCGTCGGCCGAAGTGCTGCAGCCGCTTCTCATCTGGTTGCGCGAACGGGAAAAGTAGATTATCTATTCCTAGTCCTCACTCTCATCCCTTCCCGCTGGTAAGTCGTTGGTCACAAAGGCGTCCGAACAGATGACAAAAAAGTATTGAAATCTGCTTTTCTTTCCGTGATTAACTATTTTTATTGCCAAAAGCCTTTGCATCTCATCCTTTTTGCATAACTTTGCATCGTCATGCGACACGCTTGACTCGCTTACCTCGATTCGAAACCTCAACCTCATAAACTGATTCGCAATGAAAAAAATCTTTTTCCTCTTCGTCACGACGCTACTCGTGGGCTTGAGCGTCCATGCTCTGGCCGCGCCAAATACCACTACCATCAAGTCGCCCGACGGACGCATCACCGTGCAAGTGAACACATCGAATCTCGGCTACACCGTCAGCCGCGACGGCAAAGTCGTGTATTCCATCAATGATATTGTTCTCTCGCTGAAGAACATGAACTACGGAGGCAAAGTCAAGATGGGACGCGTCCAACATGTCAAATCGAGCTTCAGTCCCGTGGTGCCTCTGAAGTTCTCGACCATCAACGAGGACTACAACGAAGCTACCATCAATGTCGGTTCGGGCGTAACGGTGCGCTTGCGCGTGATGAACAATGGTGTAGCTCACCGCTTCGTGCTCAATATGAAAGGCGAGGTCGAGATCATCGACGAGCCCTTCCGTTTCGTCCCTGCCGAGGGTTTCACCGCTCATCGCCAGAGCGCTCCCAACAACTTCAACACTTCTTTTGAAGAGCCTTATCGCCATGAAACGCTGACGGAATGGAACGCATCAGACCGCAAGATGACGACCGTCCCCCTGCTGCTCTCAACTGCTGATGATACTCAATTGCTCGTAGGACAAAGCGACCTCGACGACTACCCCCATCAGTTCCTCAACACCGACGGCAAGGCCATCGTTCCGACGTACCCGAAGTCGCCGCTTAAGTGGGAGCCGCGTGGCGACCGCAGTGAGGCCATCACCGAAGAGGCCAACTACATCGCCAAGACTTCCGGCAAGCGCGCACTCCCCTGGCGCTGGGTGGCCGTGACCGACTCCAAAGGCATCATCGAACAGACGCTGCCCGCGCAACTGGCCCGTCGCAGTGCGCTGAAGGA
>CADCOX010000200.1 GCA_902803195.1 uncultured Bacteroidales bacterium | reverse complement strand
GCTACGGTTCATGCGTGAATCGATTTCATAATAAGGATTCGCGCCCACGTAGAGGAGTTCGCTCTTGCGGCGCTCAGCATCTGCCCGGCTCTCGACAGGCGGAACACCATTGGCTTGTGCTGCCACAATCTGCACGTCTTGCACATCGGGAAAACATTCGCGATACGAGTGAACGCTCCGAATGGGATGACGCTTGCTGAAATCCAGACGGGGCAATTCAGTCATCAGAACATCATGATCGGAAAGTTGGCGGGCAGAAGTAGAAGGTGTCGATGAGGTCGCAGCCGATTGTTCCTCTGTCGGAGCCTGCTTCTCCTGAACGTTCACTTCTTGCGAAGACTCCTGTGATACCTCCTCCAAAGTGTTCACTTCTTGCAAAGGCTCTTGTGATACCTCCTCCGGAGTAATCATCGCAACCGTGGAATCTGCGACGGCAGCACGTTCGCTACGGGGCGTATTCACCTCGGGACGGCACATCCGCACGACGAACAAGATGAGGACAAGGCCACATACACAACGGATAAATATGTCTTTTCTGAGCTTCTTCACAGTTAAATCTATCAAAATCGATGCAAAGTTATAATAAAAATCCCAATTATCGTTCGCAAATCCGACAGAAATAACTATTTTTGCACCGAAAAAGATTCACTATGACCGAAAAGCACTTCATCTTGGAAGAAGCCGACCCTGTCATCTTCTACGGCGTCAACAACGCTAACATGCAGATGCTCAAAGCGCTTCACCCGAAATTGCGTATCGTAGGCCGCGGCAACGTCGTCAAAGTGATGGGCGACGAAGAAGAGTTGTGCGCCTTCGAGGAAAACATGGTTCGCCTGCAAGCTCACTGCAGCAAGTACAACACGCTCTCCGAGGAAGACATTCTACACATCGTTCGTGGCGAGCGCACCCGTCGTGATGGGGTGTCGGGTGCCATCGTCTTCAGCGTCACAGGCAAGCCTATCACGGCCCGTAGCGAGAACCAGCAACGTCTCGTCAGCGCATTCGAGACGCACGACATGGTGTTTGCCATCGGACCTGCCGGCTCAGGAAAGACCTACACCAGCATCGCCCTCGCCGTACGCGCGATGAAAAACAAGAAGGTGCGACGCATCATCCTCAGCCGCCCCGCCGTCGAAGCTGGCGAGAAACTCGGTTTCCTGCCTGGCGATATGCGCGACAAGATCGACCCCTATCTGCAACCCCTTTACGATGCGCTCGAAGACATGATTCCCCGTCAGAAGCTCAACGAGTTGATGGAGCAGAACATCATCCAGATTGCCCCGCTCGCCTTCATGCGCGGTCGTACGCTGAACGATGCCGTCGTCATCCTCGACGAGGCTCAGAACACGACACCGGCTCAGATCAAGATGTTCCTCACCCGAATGGGAATGAACACGAAGATGATCGTCACGGGCGACATGACGCAGATTGACCTGCCACGCCCGCAGAAGAGCGGCCTCATCGAAGCACTTCACATCCTAAGCGATGTTGACGACATCGCCGTCATCCACCTCAGTCAGAAGGACATCGTTCGACATAAGTTGGTGACCAAGATTGTCAACGCCTACGAGAAATATGAAAAGGAAACTCATCAAAAAGAATCAAATACGAACAATGAAAGCATTAACAAAGACTGACTTCCATTTCGAAGGTCAAAAGAGCGTGTATCATGGCAAGGTACGCGACGTGTACAACATCAACGACGACCTGATGGTGATGGTCGCTACCGACCGCATCTCGGCATTTGACGTCGTTCTTCCCAAGGGAATTCCTTTTAAGGGACAGGTGCTGAATCAGATTGCAGCCTCGTTCCTCGATGCCACCGCCGACATCGTCCCCAACTGGAAACTGGCTACACCCGACCCGATGGTCACCGTTGGCCTGAAAGCCGAAGGTTTCCGTGTGGAGATGATCATCCGAGGCTATCTGACCGGCTCGGCATGGCGTGAATACAAGAACGGCTGTCGCGAACTCTGTGGCGTGAAACTGCCCGATGGCATGCGCGAGAACGAGCGTTTCCCCGAGCCCATCATCACGCCGACAACCAAAGCCGACGAGGGTCACGACGAGAACATCTCCCGCGAAGAGATTATCGCTCAAGGCATCGTCAGCGCCGAAGACTACGAGGTGATGGAGCGCTACACGCGTGCGCTCTTCCAGCGCGGCACGGAGATTGCCGCCAAGAAAGGCCTCATCCTCGTCGACACCAAGTACGAGTTCGGCAAGCGCGATGGCAAGGTCATCCTCATTGACGAGATCCATACGCCCGACTCCAGCCGCTACTTCTATGCCGAAGGCTACGAGGAGAAGTTCGCCAAGGGCGAGCCTCAGCGACAGCTCTCCAAGGAGTTCGTTCGCCAGTGGCTCATCGACCACAACTTCATGAACCGACCCGGCGACGTCATGCCTGAGCTGACCGATGCCTTCGTCGAGAGCATCAGCGACCGCTACATCGAACTCTACGAACACATCGTAGGCGAGACGTTCGTCAAGGAAGAGGCTACTGAGGATGTAGCCGCCCGCATCGAGCAGAACGTAGCCGCCTGGCTCGCCGCCCAGAAATAATCATCCCGAGTGCGCTCGGCGTTTTCATCGCCAAGCCCCCTGCCCATGATCCACTATCCTGAACTTGACCCCATAACGCCCGACCCGCCAAAGAGCAAGGCACGTAAACCCGAAGCGCCGAAAGCGGGTGCTCCGCAACGAGAGTTGGTGGAGACGATGTTCAACAACATCGCCCCCACCTACGACCGCCTCAACCACACGCTCTCGCTCGGCATCGACCGCCGCTGGCGACGCAAAGCCATCGATGCGCTGAAGCCTTTCGCGCCATCAACGATTCTCGACATCGCCACAGGAACAGGCGACTTCGCCATTCTCGCAGCCCGACGTCTCGACCCCGACCGGATCATCGGTGTGGACATCAGCGAGGGAATGATGGAAGTGGCACGGGAAAAGGTCGCGAAGGAAGGCCTCGACAACGTCATCTTCTTCATGAAAGATGACTCCACGAACCTCTCCTTCGGCAAGGATACCTTCGACGCCATTACCGTTGCCTATGGCGCTCGCAACTTCGACAACCTCGAGCGAGGACTTCGTGAGATGCAACGCGTACTCATTCCCGGCGGCCATCTGATGCTCGTCGAACTGACCACACCGCCACGCTTCCCGATGAAGCAGCTGTTCAGCATCTACGCCCACGTGGTCATGCCGTTCATCGGGCGACTCATCAGCCACGACGACAGCGCTTACACCTACCTGCCGCAGTCAATGGAAGCATTCCCTCAGGCCGAACAGCTCGTACCCATGCTCAAGAGATGCGGCTTCAGCGAGGTCACGTTCAAGCGCTTTACTTTCGGACTCTCAACCATGTATTTAGCTACGAAATGACAGAATACGGACTCATAGGCTATCCGCTCGGACACTCGTTCTCGCGCGCGTTCTTTAATAATAAGTTCGCCGACGAAGGTATTGATGCCGAATATCTCAATTTCGAGATTCCTTCGGCAGAGATGCTGTTTCAAGTGATTGAGGACCATCCTTCGCTGCGCGGCCTCAACGTCACGCTGCCTCACAAGCAGGCGGTCATCCCTCTCCTTGACGAGCTCTCCGACGAAGCGCGAGCCATTGGCGCCGTCAACGTCATACGCATTACCCGCGAATCTGGCAGTTCAAAGCCTCACCTCAAGGGCTTCAACTCCGACATCATAGGTTTCATGGAGAGCATACGGCCGCTCTTGCAGCCGCATCACAAGAAGGCACTCGTCCTCGGAACAGGCGGTGCTTCGAAAGCCATCTGCCATGGCCTGGAACGACTCGGCATCGAATGGCGCTATGTCAGCCGCTCCCGTCAAAGCATCCCATCCTCCCCCTCTCCCCAGCAAGGACAGCGTTCGGCGATTTTGTCGCCGAATCCCCCTCTCACCTACTCCGACATCACCCCCTCCCTGCTGTCCGATTACACCGTCATTGTCAACTGCACGCCCCTCGGCATGAGTCCCAACGTCGACAACGCCCCCACTATCCCCTATGCGGCTCTTTCGCCCAGGCACCTCCTTTACGACCTCGTCTACAACCCCGAGACGACGCAGTTCATGCGCGAGGGACGGCGATTCGGGGCCACCGTCAAGAGCGGCCTGGAGATGCTGCATCGTCAGGCCATCGCCAGTTGGGAATTCTGGAACGGCAAAGACTGAGGTCGTGACAGCAGACCCATCACCCACAACACACATACGATGAACCCACTCGTCAGCATAGCCATCCCTGCCTACAAGGCCACCTATTTACGCGAGAGCATCGCGTCAGCGTTGGCGCAGACCTATGCCAACATCGAGCTCATCATCGTCAATGACCATTCTCCCGAAAACCTCAACGCTATCGTCAGCACATTCTCCGACGAGCGCATCCATTACTTCGTCAACGAACACAACCTCGGCGCCGATGACCCTTCGGCCAATTGGAACGAATGTCTGCGCCATGCCCGAGGCGAGTACTTCTGCCTGCTTTGCGACGACGACCTCTATGCGCCCACGTTCGTGGAGGAATTGCTTCGTATGGCTGAGCGTCATCCCGAATGCAACGTCTATCGCTCAGGCGTTCGCATCATCGATGTAAATGGCGTAGAGACAGACCGCTACCCGTCTTCGCCCGAATGGGAGACTGTCGAGGAATACATGTGGCACGTCTATCGCAGCATACGCCGACAGACCATCAGCGAGTTCATGCTTCGTCGCGAAGCTTTGGAGACTATGGGGGGCTACGTCCGCCTTGCCTACGCTTGGGGTTCCGACTATCTGACCATCTACCGCCTTGCGCTCGAGCACGGCATCGCCTCGACGACAAAACGCCTGACTACTTATCGCGACAGCGGGCTCAACATGTCGTCCGACCAAAAGAATATGGACGATAAGCTGTTGGCATTCAACCGCTATATGCAAGCTACACGCGACATCATTCACGAGAATCAGTTCACCAGTCAAGCACAACTGTTGCCGTTCATGGACAACTACCAGCGTCGTGCGCAAGTGGCTCACATCCTCGAGGCCGACAACGAAGCTTTCTTCCGCATCCTCTCCAACCAGAAGCTCTTCGGTGTGAACACGAAAATCATCGCACGCGCCCTTTTCAAGAAACTCAAAAACAAGCTGAAACGATGAAACGAACGCTCTCCTTCTTGCTCACCTTGTTGGTGACGACACTTACATTCGCCGCCACCTACACCGTCGACAACCTGCCCATTCCCTATCTGCAGGATCGCACGCAGTATGTCTCCAATCCCGACAACCTTCTCTCGCAGACGGCTGTCGACTCTCTCAACCTATGGTTAGGACAGATGGAACGCGACCACGGCGTGCAGACCGTGTTGGCCGTCGTCGAGCGCATCGAGGGTGGCGAGACCTACGACTTCTGTATGGCTCTTGGCCGCAAATACGGCATAGGGCGTAAAGAGCAGAACAGCGGCCTCATCATCCTGCTCTCTACAGGCGACCGCGCCTACACCATTCTCACGGGACGAGGACTCGAAGGCACGCTCCCCGATGCCATCTGCAAGCGCATCGAGAACTATCAGATGCTGCCAGCCCTACGCGAGGGCAACTGGGACGAGGCGATGTTGAATGCTGTGCGTGCCATCACCAAATATGTCGATGGCGACGATTCGCTCGTGGGCTCGTCCGACTTCGACGACAACGACACGGGCGCCCTCATCGGTTTCCTCGTCTGCATGTTGCTCGGCTTGGGCATCATCGCCTTCGCCATCTGGCTGGACCAGCGCAAGAAATCCTACTGCCCGAGCTGCAAGCAGTATAAGATGAAGAAAATCAGCGGCTACACAACCACCAACCGTCGTCTCGGCCTCCGCACCCACCACGACACTTATCGTTGCTCGCATTGCTTCTTTACCAAGGAACTGCATTGGGACGAAGGCATCAACTCCGGCAACATGGGCGGCGCGGCTGGCGGTGCTCTTGGAGGCAGCTTCTTCGGCAGGGGAAGCGGCTCCTTTGGCGGCAGCTTCGGAGGCGGCTCCTTTGGTGGCGGTGGCGCCAGCGGACGGTTCTGAAAGTTGAAAAGTTGAAAGGTTGAAACGTTGAGACGTTGAAAGGTTGAAACATTGAAAGGTTGAGACATTGAAACATTAAATAGTAATCATATTGAAACATAATCATCACTCATTTTAAACCACTTACAATTATGAAGACAATCAAATCTATCCTTCTCGCCCTTGTGGCTACTCTCGGTCTGACCAGCTGCACTTACAACAAGCTCGTCGAACAAGAAGAAATCGTTGCTCAGAAGTGGGCAGATGTTCAAACGCAGTACCAGCGTCGTGCTGACCTCATCCCCAACCTCGTCAACACCGTCAAGGGCTATGCCGCTCATGAGAGCGAGACGCTCCAGGCCGTTATCGAGGCCCGCACCAAGGCTACACAGATTACTGTTGACCCCGAGAACCTCACCCCTGAGAAGTTGGCTGAGTATCAAGCCGCACAGGGTGAAGTCAGTCAGGCACTCGGACGACTGCTCGCCATCACAGAGAACTATCCCGACCTGAAGGCCAACGAACAGTTCAGCGAGTTGCAAGCTCAGCTCGAAGGCACCGAGAACCGTATCGCCGAATCGCGTCGCATCTTCAACGAGGCTGTGCAGACGTATAACACCTCCGTTCGCAAATTCCCCAACAACATCTGGGCTATGATCTTCGGATTCGAGAAGAAGACTCCGTTTGCAGCCGAGGCTGGAGCTGAGAAAGCACCCGAAGTAAAGTTCTGATGGATAGCAAGCAACGTTATATGGCGCGTGGCGTCTCTGCCGCCAAGGAGGATGTCCACGCAGCCATCAAGAACATCGACAAGGGCATCTTCCCACAGGCCTTCTGCAAGATCATCCCCGACATCCTCGGCGGCGACCCAGAGTATTGCAACATCATGCACGCCGATGGTGCTGGCACGAAGTCATCACTCGCCTATGCTTACTGGCGCGAGACGGGCGACCTCAGCGTCTGGAAGGGAATTGCACAGGACGCCCTCATCATGAACACCGACGACCTTCTGTGTGTGGGCGCTGTGGACAACATCCTCGTCTCCAGCACGATAGGTCGCAACAAGATGCTCATCCCCGGCGAAGTCATCTCCGCCATCATCAACGGCACCGACGAGCTCCTGACCGAGTTGCGGGAGATGGGCATAGGCATCTACGCTACGGGCGGCGAGACAGCCGACGTGGGCGACCTCGTACGCACCATCATCGTCGACTCTACCGTCACCTGCCGCATGCGCCGTGCCGATGTCATCAACAACGCCAACATCCGTCCGGGCGACGTCATCGTGGGCTTGGCCAGCTTCGGGCAGGCGACCTACGAGAAGGAGTACAACGGCGGCATGGGTTCCAACGGACTCACCTCCGCCCGCCACGACGTCTTCAGCAAATACCTGGCTGAGAAATATCCCGAGACGTATGACCACGCCGTCCCCGAAGAGTTGGTGTATAGCGGGAGCTATGCATTGAATGACGAATTACAATTGACGAATGACGAATGCAATTTACCTTCGCCGCTTGAAAGTAACTCTGATTCGTCATCCGACATTCGTCATTCGTCACTCCCTACCGTCGGACGTCTCGTTCTCTCCCCCACCCGCACCTACGCGCCCGTCGTCAAGGTGTTGCTCGACCAACTGCGTCCTCGCATACATGGTATGGTGCATTGCACGGGCGGCGCACAGACAAAGGTGCTGCATTTCGTGGGCGACAACTGCCGTGTCATCAAGGACAACATGTTCCCCGTTCCGCCCCTCTTCCGCATCATCGCCGAGGAGAGCGGTGCCGACTGGAGCGAGATGTACAAGGTGTTCAACTGCGGCCACCGACTCGAGGTCTATGTCAGCCCCGAGGATGCCGAACAGGTCATCGCCATCTCCAAGAGTTTCAACATCGACGCGCAAGTCGTGGGACGCATCGAAGAAGGGCCGTGTTCACTCACCATCCGCAGTGAATTCGGCGAGTTCAACTACTGAAGTGACGAATAAAGGAACAGACAAAAAGGCACAAAAGACAGCCGCGTAGATGGAAACGCCAAAGGAGTCCACTGTACATAGCATGAAACGCCGCAGCTTCACGCATGAATACAGTTACCGCGGCTATTTCCATGTCACCTTCAGCACCGCCGCACACCTCCTACAGCCATTAGGCAGGGTGTGCGGCGATATTGATGCGGCAGACGATGAGGCAGAGGCACCGCACGTGGAACTGACGCCCTTCGGGCAGATGGTGGAGCAGGAACTACTGAACAGCATCACGCGCCACTACCCGATGATTGAGGTGGACACCTATGTGATCATGCCCGAACACCTCCACATCCTCTTGCATGCCAAGCGCGACATCTTCTCAAGTAACGGCAAGCGCACGCATCTGGGCCGCGTCATCGCCGGTTTCAAGCAAGGCTGCAATCGCCGCTATTGGGAAATGACTGGCCGCATATCAGGCGCCACAAAGGGGAGCATAGCGGAGCAAGGGGAGGACCTGGCGACAAAATCGCCAGGCGCTATCGCCCCCACAACAGACCAAATGGCAAACACTCCCGTCACCCCGCAAAAAGGCCAAGCGCTCATCACTCCGCAAACAGTTCAAGCATCAATCACCCCGCAAAAAGGCCAAACGCCCATCACCCCGCAAACAGTTCAAGCATCAATCACCCCTCAAAAAGGCCAAGCGCTCATGACTCTGCCATCTGGCGGTACGATAGCGCTCAACGATTTAGTCGTTGAGCATCACCCCTCTGTCGCCCCTCTCCCGCCCCTCTTCGAGCAAGGCTACTGCGATGTCATCCCCGTTGACGATGCGCAGCTGGCCACCCAGCGCGCTTACATCCTCAACAACCCGCGCAGTCGCCTCCTGCGCACCTCGAACCGTGCGTCACTGATGCCACGCCGCGGTGGCATTGACACCGGCGTAAGCCTGCCCGCCATGTGTGGTTTCCTGCGTCGCGTCTGCCCTGAGCAACTCTTCACCCCCGCCATCTGGCAACAACTGCAGGCGCGCTTCCTCATGGAGAACGGGCACATCCGTTGTGACAGTTATGGCGACCGAACACTGTTGCAGCGCCGTCTCCTGCCTGTGGTCTGCCACCGAAATGATGCCGCATTATTTACCCTCCAGAAATCACGCTGCTTAGCAGCCGCAGCAACAGGCATCATCCTCGTCTCAGCTCGCATCGCACGCGGCGAACAGGAGATCATGGATGCCGCCCTGACCTCCGGCTACCCCGTCATACAAATCGAAGACAACGGCTTGCCCGACCGCTTTCATCCGTCTGTCGACAAACTCGACGCTTGTGCAGCCAATCACCTCCTCCTCGTAACGCCTTGGCATTACCTGTTCCGAAAGAAAGATGACGCCATCCACGTTCCCCTTTGCAAGGCTATGAACTGCATTGCACAAGCGCTAAGCAGGACAAAGGACGATTGGTGGAAAGATAGCACTTTTTCTATCAATCCACCCACTTGACTGCATGTCGGACGATGCAGTTAGCCCCCTACTTGGCAACATTTAAGCGGAAAAAGGAAAAAAGTAGCGAAAAACGATGGCCGTTTCAAAAGAAAGTTGTACCTTTGCACCCGCAAACCCGAGGATAGGAGCGTAGCTCAGTTGGTTCAGAGCGCTTCAGTCACATTGAAGAGGTCATCGGTTCGAGCCCGATCGTTCCTACTACCCACAAAGAAGTGGCCGTGTCATTCATCGTTGACGCGGCCATTTTCTTTTTTATCCCCCCCAGCAGCTGGAACTCGCTGAAGTTGGGTAAGTGTGATGAAGAATAATCACTTGCGCCAGAGCAAGCCGTCGGTGGTGTATGCCTTGTCGCCATACATGATGAGCAGGCGTCCGTCACGTATCACCTTGCGCGGCGCACGCATATCTGCCGTTGGCGATTGAATGCCGGTGATGAAAGCTTCAGGCTCCACCATCGTCCACCAGGCAGCATCCTTGGACGTACCCGAGACCGATACGATGTTGTCGCGGTTTGCGTTCAGCGTCAGGGCACGGCTGCCGTTGGCATAGGTCGTGGGGGCTGTGCTTGCGCTGAAGTCGAAGGCCACGCCCTTCTTCGCGTTTTTGATTAGATAGAGCGCACGCCCCTCGTTGGCCATCGGGACGGCCTTGTTCGCTTCGGCCACATAAGCGACCAACAAGCCGGAACGGGCTCGCAGGTAGTACTTTCCGGCGACGTCGGTCTGAGCCAAGCCGAACATCATGTCGTCTGTGAGCTGGTCGGCTTTCGTGATTTCAGTAGTGGTAAGCGTGTGGTCGGCGCCCACCATCATGAAGCGTGTGGGGTCGGCATAGTTGCACAGTAGATAGAAATCGTCGACCTCATAGGTCTCGGCTGCCTGCCAGATTCTCACATACTCCACGTCCATCTCGTACGTGAATGTCGGATCGGGGTTTTCGCTGCCCCAGCTCGAATTCTTTCCCAACGCCTGGTCCAGGATGATGTAGAACTCCTTATTGTAAGGGAACTGCCACTTCTCGTAGTCGGGGTGCGCCACCAGATCGAGGGTCTCGTCCTTGTTGTAACGGAACACCTGCATGCCGTCGGTGTAGAACGTGAGGCTGTTCTTCGTCCAGAGGAGCGAGTAGATGTGGTAGCCATCATTGAACCATCGGTTGCCGGAGTAGGCATATTGTCGGCCGACGGGTTTGTCGTAGCGGGCACCCAGGTGAACCGTACTCCACACCGTGCTGCTCGTCCCTATCATCTCCATGATATCTATCTCGCCGCAATTCGGCCAGCCGTCGGCCTGATTGACGGGCATCATCCAGATGGCAGGGAAGTTGGAGGCGTGGGGATTGCACTTGGCCTTGATCTCAAAGATGCCGTACTTGAAACCTTTTTTCATGTTGACGCCGCTGGTGACGAAGCCTCCTGCAGTGCCGTCCTTCGATACGGCCAGCATACGCAGATGCCCGTCCTTGGTCTTGTGCACCAAAGCGCGCTCCTCGGCATTCACGCCCATCCGCTTGTTCCATTCCGACGAGGCCTTGCGGCTGTAGTCCCAGTTGCGTTCCAGGTTCTCGATGCTCGCGAAGTCGCCCGTACAGTTCTTGAGTTCCTCTTCCGTCAGCGAGAGCTTGACCGATGCCACCTCGGGCGTCTCAGAGGAATAGACCAACGAATAGCCCTTCTTACTGATCTGAGCCGAAACCCAACCAGTCATGAGCGTTAGAACGAACACAAGCGAATAAAAACGTTTCAACATAGGGTTATCAATTATAGCGACACTTTGTCCCCCTCCTTTTTTTGAGGGGCATCACGGCCTACACTGTTTCATCGCGCCAGCCCTCCCCCTCCCTAACGGGTGGCTACGAGGGAAAGACTGAGTGTCTTTTCCGAAGTAGCCTTCTCAGTGCTCGACGAATGCGAGACGGTTTATCCGGGTCGAGGCAGTCGGCGTTAAGCACGTGAGGGGAAGGCGTCGGGGGTGGGTCTTTTTATTTCCCCAGAATCAGATTCACGAGGGCCGTGACGTCGGCGATGGTGATCTTGGTGTCGCCGTTGATGTCGGCTACTGCTGCGTTGTAGTTCGTGGTCTTGCCCAAGATGATGTTCACGAGGGCGGTCACGTCGGCAATGGTCACCTTGCCGTCGCCGTTGACGTCGCCCCTGAGGAAGGCCTGCTTCTCCGAGAAGTAGCCGGGATTGCTCGTGCCGCCGTCGATGTGGGCATAGGTCTTGTCCTCATGGTTGGCATCGTAGGTCGTGCCCTTGCCGCCCTTCAGGCTGGTGCAGTTGTGGAACATATTACTGGAACTCGTCACGGCCGCTGTGCTCCAGCCATCGCCCACGTAGATTGTTTGCAGGCTGCTACAGCCATTGAACATCATACTCATGATTGTCACATTGGCCGTGTTGAAGCTGCTCAGGTCAAGGCTTGTCAGGCTGCTGCACAGATTGAACATTGCTTGCATGTTGGTCACCTCGCTGGTGTTCAGGTAGCTGAGGCCCTCGATGGTCTG
>CADCOX010000199.1 GCA_902803195.1 uncultured Bacteroidales bacterium | reverse complement strand
GCATCGCAAGCTCAAGCTGAAGAAGGAAGTCTTCGGGCAAGACGACCCCGACATCCCCTTTGAGCAGGTGATTGGGGAAGAGTTCTTCGCAGAGCGAAGCGACCAAAGGTCGAGCGGAAAAGTTCTTGAAGTGTCAAGCGGCAAAGCCGAGCGGAAAAGTTCTTGAAGTGTCCGCTCGGCATCCCGAAGGGTGACGCTTGATACTTCAAGAAGCGACCAAAGGTCGAGCGGAAAGTTTTGACACTGAAAGTAAATGCGCAGAAATGCGCAGAAAATTATTTCAGAAAATAAAGATATAATATTTCTTGGATAAAATTTACTCCGTATTTACTCCGCATTTCTTGAAGTGTCAAGCGAGCAGAGCTCGAGTTCTTTCAAAGTCAAAATTAAAATTAATTATTAATTATTCATTTTTCATTGTCCATTGTCCACTGTCCATTGTCCATTGTCCACTGTCCATTCTTGAAGTGTCAGGCGTCGCAAGCGCCGAGCGGACAAGTTGACGAGTTGATAGTTGACTTTATTCCAAAAGGAATCTCAAGTGGAAAATCAAAAAAACATATAAAAACATTATGAAACGAATTGCTTTACTCTTAATCATCTGCCTGACAGCCATGGGCAGCTGGGCGCAGCAGGACACGCTTGTTTATCACCCCTTCGTCGAGCAGGGAAAATTTTGGCGTGTTCACAGCAATAACTGGAGTCCTACAAACATCATGACCACCTACTACTTCGCGTGGGAGAAGAACCTGTTCGAACGGGATGGGCGCAACTACGAAGCACTCTACTCCAAGACCGATGACGGGGCCGAGCAAATCGAGGGGCTGCTCCGCGAAGAGGATGGACGAGTTTATCTGTACAACGAACGTCAGGGGCGCGAGATCCTGCTTTACGATTTCACGCTCGACGTGGGCGATGAGATAGACCTCGAAGTGTATGGCAACAGCCACTTTACGGTGACGTCAGTTGACGAACTCGTCGTAAACGGGGAGCGCTTGAAATCCATTTTGCTCACATCCAACGACCGCACGGAAGAAGAGGACGCTACCGCAATCAATTGGGTCGAAGGCATAGGTACCCTCTGCACACCTATTTACGATGATGGCCATGTATGGTGGGAAGACCTCGCCTACGTCTGGAGCCCCACCTATTATCTGCCCTTTACCTTCGGCGTCCCCTTCGCGGGTTGGCGAGGCACCGACCTGGTCAGAACACGCGAACTGCATGGCTCAGAACTGAATACGGCCGAGGACAGTCTCAGCTACGAATTCGTGCCCGATCCGGCCCGCGACTGCTACTCGCTGCATGTCTCAGGGCGTATGTGGACCCATTGCGGCCCCAACAACTACGTCTATTGCGTCTCGGAACGGGGAACCGAGATCGGTGTGGAGCGAGTGAGGTTGGTCAAAGAAGCGATGCAAGACACAGATTGCGAGGGGCTCTACATGGTCGATTTCTATTTCCCCTTCTTCCCCGGAACTACCTGCTACGTCATCGACAATCGCGGCGAGCACCTCGTACCTCATGCTGAGCCCGCCGCCTATCACCCCTTCGTCGAGGAGGGCAAGACGTGGGAGGTCGGTCTGCTCCCTCCCGGGACAAGTGAGGCGGTCGAGGTCGAGAGCTACTTCGTCAGCTCTGATACGATCGTGGGCCGTCAACCGGCCAAGCGCCTGATGTGTGAGCAGCTGACCAAGAGCTGCCGTCAGCTCTCCTACGTGGGTGCACTCGTCGAGGACAACAAACAGGTGCTCTTCGCCCTCCCGGGTTCCACCGACTTCCAGCTCCTCTATGACTTCGGGGCAGCTGAGGGGACGGCACTTAAGGTGTTCAACGCCTACGAGCGGACGCTTACAGATGCCGTCGTCGCCCAGAAATACATCGAGACCGTCAGCTACTGGTCCTATCCTGCCATCATCCTTGCATGGGATGGGCGAGTGGAAGCTTCCGACCCCTGGTTCGAGGGCATCGGCTCGCTCAAGAGCCCCCTCGTCAGCGTACCGCGCTACACCGGCGACGACCGTTCCCTGCTCCGATGTGCCGTGGGCGATCTGACCTTATATGAACATCCTCACTACAACGATACGCTGACTGCTTATTACGAGATGATTGACGAAGCGAAGAAGCAGCGGCTCGACTTCACCCATGTCGTCAAGCCTCGGCCAAGAGGAACCTCTGCCGCAGCCGAGGGGTCTGCCGTCGAAGGGGCCTACAACGAATACAAGGTGGACATCGACTTCCGCCAACTCTACGGCTCATACCAAGTCTTCGTCCGCGACGAAAGCAGCCAGGTGCTCTTCGAGCAGAGTTGTGATGCCTCCACGCTTGAATCGTTGACCATCAATATCCATGATTTCGCCGCAAGCGTCCTCACCCTGACCGTCGAGAACGCCGCGGAACAGTACGTCGCCACCCTCCTCCTCGATGACGAAAACGGAATAGTTGACATAAACGAAAACGGCCGACCCACTTCCGACGCTGAAATCGTAAATGGTAAATCCGTCAATAGTCAATGGTTTGACCTCTCCGGTCGCCGCGTCGCAGTCACCCCACCTCGCTCTCTGTCCACCTCTGTCCCCTCTGTCCCCTCTGTGCTCCCGAAGGGAGTCTATATTAATGGTGGCAAAAAAGTGCTGGTGCGCTAAGAATCTTTCGCAGAATCTGTTTACCCCTAAAAAATCTACGACAATGAAACGCATACTGTTCTTCAACTTGATCTGCCTGACAGCCATTGGCTGTTGGGCTCAGCAGGGTGCTCCCTATCGGATCATCGATACGACGATGGTCTTCACGAAAGAAGACTTCACGATTTCTGAGGATAGGCATGGACTCGCTTATATTAACCCTCGTGATAATTCAGATCCTTCCTTGGCCTATGGCTTGGCTAAAGATGCTAATGCTCGTTTCCCGTGGTGGATGCCTACATTCAGTTTAAATGGAGATGAGATGCTCGCGAGCATCGACGATGTTAGCTGTGAGTTCAGTGATGAGGTGTTCTTTGCTTCGGGGCTTCACATTGCAAATGGCCATGTAATATCATATCTTGAGACAGATGCTCCACTGAAGAACTATTATGTCTACTCACGCAGATATGACATCTCCGATTACGACGAAGAAATGCTCAAGACGGTTCACGACTTTCAAGTCATTGCCAGTCCCTTCCGTTATGACAGCGAGACGCAGACGCTCTATCTGAGGACCAAGGTCCACATCCAGATTCGCTTGTCGTACCGTCCGAAGAATCGTTACATAGACGAAGGTGTTGTCCAAGATCAAGACGGCAATCCCATCCCGAATGCACGGGTAACGCTGCTCGACACCATCACTTGTCGAACGGATGCCGAGGGGCGTTATCGCGTAGTCTTCGAGTCGCGTCTGGCATATTTCTACGGCTCTCTCAAGGTGTCGGCAGAAGGCTTTACGCCTTTTGAAACGTCTGTTTTGCCATCGTTCTCCGATCTTGAGAACGAGTTTACTCGCACGCTGGCGGTAACCCTCTACAATGCGATTGACTTGCATGCGGGCTGGCGACAGACTCTTCTTTTGCCTGCAGCCCCCGATGCTACGCTTGGCCGATTCTTCCGCCTCAAACGTGTTGTGGGGAATAAGCTTTTCTTTGAGCGAGACTTTGATCCTCAGGCTTATGTCCCCTACGTTGTCTTTCCATACAAAGATGCCAGAATTGATATTAGTCGTTTGGTCTATGACCCTGATACGCTGGTGAGGCAGTCGATTTGGAATTTTACTCAGGAGCGTGACCTCATAGAATTCGAAGGACGTTTCAAGAAGGCTGTTTATGCTTGGCCTCGGAATAGGGTTGCCTACCCTCTGACTATTGATGAGAATGGTGTGCAACAACAAGAAAGGCTTTTGCCTATGCATGCTGATTTGTGCTATGATCGTAACTATTTCACTTCAACGCGAGAGGCGGTTTTTATCGACCCCGAAGAGTATGTCCACCCTTTCATAGAGGACGGGAAACAGTGGACTGTAGGTCATTATCGCGTTGGTGATGCAAAACCATTCCGCTTCAGTGAGTACTATTTTGAGGGCGACACGATGGTGGCCGGCAGACTATGTAAGCGATGGATGGAACGGCGCTATCGGGCAGATGGCACGGAGGAAAATGTCATAGAAATAGGTGCTTTGTACGAAGACGACCATTGTGTTTGGAGGGTTCTGCCTCACACCGATGATGCCCAACTCCTCTATGATTTCTCAGCACGGAAAGGAGAGACACTAGAGGCTAATGGCAATATGACGCTGAACGTTGAGGATGAGCGTTATGTGTGTTACAATGACAAGGGCATGCATTGCATAACCGTTAAAGCGATTGATAGCGACGTCACAAGTGTCTGGATTGAAGGCGTTGGATCTGTAGCAACTCCTCTTGATAATGAGGAGGAACCTCTTTTAGGGGTGACTCATCGTTTGATTTCATGTAAGGTCGGTGACGAGACGATTTATGAGCGCGAGGATGATCCGACCGATTATTTGGCCGACCTACGCGACGATGAGTACTATCGTCCTATAATCGAGACTGGTAAACAGTGGGTCGTTGGCGTATGGGACGAAGGGCATTACGTCTCCCGGAAAATCTATTCCTTGCGAAGACCAACAGTAAGAAACCGACAGCTCATTTACACTTTGAATTGTGCTATTCAGGACAAGGATAGTCATTTCGCCTATATGACATCTCTGGCTCAACTGCAGGAGAAGGAACGTAAGGTATGGGCAATAAAAATGAAGGATTCTTCTGATCCCGTGATGATTTATGATTTTGATGCACATTCTGGAGATAGCATTAGCGTCAGAGGATTTGACGATGCAGGTAGTCCAGGCCAGCAGTTGAGGGCGAAGGTTCGTTATAACGGTGCGAATGTCTACGCCCAACCCAACGGGGAGCCTCTTAAGGGCTATCGGGTTACAGGCGCACTCCTGGGTGATGCCGAGGAGGAATGGATTGCAGGTGTCGGCAGTCTGTCATCACCTCTAAGAAATTTTTGCCTCGTTGACGATATGCCTGAGGAGCGTCTTATCACATGCTTCATAGGCAGCGATACGCTCTTTTATGATCCTGTTGAAGACGAACGGATGAGCAGAGATATCCTGGAATTGGCCGTTCCTCCCTATCGCCCTTTTATTGAAGAGGGGAAAGTGTGGAAAGTCGGTCGGTTCCCCAACCACATGGTTATCGCTCGTCGTCTGGACAGCTATTATTTCGATGGAGATACAATTATAGACAGTCGTCCGTGTAAGCGACTGATGTGTCTGCATCAAACCTCGGCTGATTATCCCTTTGAGGATGGCGGTATAACACCATGGACGGAATATGTGGGAGCGCTCTCAGAAGCAGGACAGCGTGTCTACTGCGCATGGCCAGGTAGTGAGGACTTTCATCTGCTTTACGATTTCGCTTCATCCATAGGTGACACGGTTGAGGTGGAGAGTGGGTCCTACGTCATCGCCGAGAGATGCGCGAAGTCGGACGCAAGCTTCAAGGGGAATCAAATCAATCTCGCTCCTTATGGCAGGCTTATTGATGATTGGACGTATGAATTCTATTATGGTTACAACTATAATACTCATTTCTCCTGGGGCGAAGGCGTTGGCGTAATGTGCTATGATCCATTTAACTATACAAATGGATGGCCGAATGATGAGTATCAGCTTATGCTCTGTACTGTGGGCGACGAGATTTTGTTCAGACATCCAGAATCCAAACTCAAAGATGGCGTGACACCTCCCGATGACGAGGTGAAGAAGCAGCGCCTCGACTTCACGCACGTCGTGAAGCCTCGGCCCAAGAGCCCGTCGCGCTCGCGAGTTGAAGAGGCTGCAGCAGAGGGTGCCGCCGAGCCGCTGACGGGTGAGTACTCGGCCGAGACGCTGTTCGTGGATATGCGCGACCTCGTAGGGCCTTACACCGTCACCCTTCGCGGCGATGACGGCACGGAATTCTATCGCAAGGAGGTAGAGACCAGCTACACCCTCGGTCTCTCCACCGCCCTCGCCCGCTATGGTCAAAGCTCCCTCACCCTGACCATCGAGAACGCCGCGGAACAGTACGTCGCCACCCTCCTCCTCGATATCGAAAACGGAATTGTTGACATATACGAAAACGGCATACCCACTACCGACACTGAAATCGTAAATGGTAAATCCGTCAATGGTCAATGGTACGACCTCTCCGGTCGCCGCCTCGCAGTCCCCTCTCTTCGCTCTCAGTCTTCCTCTGTGTCCTCTGCCCCCTCAGCCCTCCCGAAAGGGGTCTATGTGCAGCGAGGCCACAAGATCGTATTGCACTGAAAGCCTCACGAAAACACGGAAAGCACGGGACTGATTGATGATGAAAACATCTAAAAACACGAAACACACGAAAGCATAGAAAGAGAGCCCCGCTTCCCCTCCGGGAACGGGGCTTTTGCTTGCCAAAACGAGCAAAAAACGCCCATTTCATCGAGAAAGTAATCAGTAAACATTTAAAAAAGCGAACCACGCGAAGCGCCCATATCTTTGTTAGATGTCTTGCGCTTTTGCGCAATCCCTTTCTGTTCCTTTACTTGTCAAAAAAATCTATGAGCATCGACCTAGCTTCCACTATTCGACTAAAATCAAAGGCTAAAAAGCTGTTATTGCGGCGGTTATAAAAGTGGAAGATGTTCTTATAGCCTCCACTTAGCTTCCACTCAATTCTCAATTTTTCCGCTCGAGCTTGCTCGCGTCGTACATCCTGAGCTTGTCGACGGACTCTTCGAAGTACTTTTCGATTGATAGTGGAGGCAAAGTGGAAGAAAAATGAATAGTCTCCACTCGTATAATATTTTAAATATCAATTCAATAGGTGGTATTATTCGTCAAAAAGTGGAAGTAGCGTGAATCTCCATAAGATAATTTTTCGATTTATGCGCGCGTAGCCTGCGCATCCGTTGCGACCCATTGCGATCGAAGCCGCTGGTCGCACCACGCTGCATGACTATTCGCAACTGTCTATGCATATATTCGTGTGACCCTGCACGAATGGTCGCATCGACCCCTACGTCTATTCTTGTAGCCCTGCACATACGTTCGCGTAGCCCGATGCGACCGTTCGCGAGAGGTGGACCACCATGGTGATCCACCTCACACATCGAGTAGACTTGCCTCGTTCATCTGGATTCATCATCCTCCGCGACTAGATATCTCTGCCCTCGCGTCTGGTCGCATCAACTTTCCCGACTGCCCCCCTCACAGCGGAAAACAGAAAAGCATGGGCGCTTTCGTGTGTTTCGTGCTTTTCAATGTTAGTGTGTCACTGGTAGAGGTCGGAGGCGCGGGCGTTGCGGGAGCCCCAGGTGGGGAGGGAGGGGTCGTTGACGAGGGCATCGACATGGCAGGGGATGGCTTGCATGACGTTCTTCTCGAGGAAGGTCTTCTCAACATTCCACATCGCACCCATGTAGGCGGCGACTTCATGACCAAGGCCGTCGAAACGCCAGATGCTGTAGTTGCCTGCCTGCTGCTTGAGGCGCGAGGCGAGGTGGCTGCTGCCCCAGATGCCGCGGCGACGGACGCCGAAATGCTTGTAGGCGACGATCTTGTCGGCCGTGCCGTGGAAGAGGAGGAGGGGACAGGGTGTGCGGGGGAAGCGGGGTGCTCCGCTCTTGCTGATGATGCCGCCGGCGAAGCTCATCACGCCCTTGAAGGCGAAGTCGCGGGGCAGGTCGTAGGTGTGTCCGTTGGCCCGGGCATGGGCGCAGGCGAGGGAGATGATGGCTCCTGCGGAGCTGCCGGAGAGGACGATGTTGTCGGCGGGTACGCGTAGCTCGGGATGGGCTGCGAGGTAGGCGACGGCCGAGAAGACGTCCTCGACGCCCATCTGCTGCGACAAGACGAAGCGGTCGAGGGCCTTCAGGGCTCCGCGTAGGCTGCGGCGCATGCGGTAGCCTTTCATGCCGAGGCGGTAGTCGATGGCGACGACGGTGTAGCCGTCGGCATTGAGGCGTCGGAACCAGGGGCGTATGCCGTTGTCGCTGCGCGTGCCGGAGGTGAAGCCTCCTCCGAAGAGGAAGAGGATGGCGGGCTTGGGCTTGCCGCGGTAGGTGGTCTGCGCAGCGGAGTCGGGCCGGAAGATGTCGAGATAGAGGGGGCGTGCGTCTTTCTCGGCGTAGCAGTAGGTGTCCTGCGCGGAGGCGGGGAGGGCGAAGAGGAGGAGGAGGGCTG
>CADCOX010000198.1 GCA_902803195.1 uncultured Bacteroidales bacterium | reverse complement strand
CGCGCAGCCCAGTTATCGTTATCGTTAACGTTATCGTTAATATTTTGCAACATTGTTACATTGCAACATTGTAGCATTAAGCTTTTTTGGGGTGCGCGGGGGAGGGAGGTATATATCTATATATATATATTAATAATTACTTATTTAGTAATCTACTCCCACTTTTGGGCAGATTTGGACATCGCAAATCCTTAATGCAACAATGTTGCAATGTAACAATGTTGCATTTTCGGAATTCGTGTCAGCGGTAAATGTTCGAAGATGAAGCAGATAGCCAACAAATCGAATTTTCCGTTCACATCGCAGTCCCCGTGATATTAGCCCGAAGTACGTGATTCAATACTTGGATTCACATCAAGAAGCCCCATCAAATCCCCGAGTATGTGCCTCCAAAACTGGACTTACATCGCAGAATCGGTCCATTGTGTAGGATTTGGCCGCATTTTTTGCGCTTTTATCGAGGCCTATTTTTGCAAGAATGATGTGTCCTGAATTTTCATCCGTCAGCGAGCCTTAGGATTTATTATTCAAGTTTCGGTTGTTATGAAGAACTCCTTCGCTCGGCCCTTCGGGACGCTTGATACTTCAAGAACTCCTTCGCTCGGCCCTTCGGGACGCTTCGCTCTGCGAAGAACTCCCAAGCAAGCGGAGCTTGCGAAAGTTAAGTTACCAATCCGCCCTTGTCTCTTTTTTTTCGACCAATGGCGTTTTGAGACTTTGCCATAAAAACGGGTCTTTGCTGTCACCAATCGGCCTATCCGTCACCCATCTGTCACCGTCCTATACGCCTATCTTTCAATCGTATAAGAGTAAATGGTGACAGGTGACAGCAATTTAGCCCAAAAAGTGAATTTGTTGGAAAAATATGGGCAGCAGAACGCATCAGGTCGATGCGTCACATCTCCCTTTCCGTATGACTCAACTGTCGCAAGCTCAGTTTCGTTAGTTTTCAGGTTATTAGGTCGCTTCGCTTATAGGTTATATGGTGAGAATAGCTATGTTAGGTTTTCAGGTTTTTAGGTTTTTATGGCACCTCACAACCTCATAACCTCACAACCCTCACAACCCTCACACCCTCATAACCTCATAACCTCACAACCTCATAACCTAAGAAGTTGAGCATAAGTGAAACTTCAATAAAATAAAAATTCATGGAAAATTTTGGCTTATCACCAAATCTTCTCTATCTTTGCAGCGATTTCGATAGCCCGCTATGGGCTTGAGGGTCAATTTTTATTGGTAAAAGGGCGTTTACGAACGTGAGCTCCTACGAATCTTTCGATTAACATTTACAGATATGAAGAAACATTTTACCCGACTCATTCTTCTTTTCTCCTTCATGATTTGTATTCCTTGTTTGGCTGTTGCCGATGATGGGAATACCTTATATTATTATGCGAAGTCGTCAACAACGGCAAAATCCTTCTCGCTAGACGACTTGGACAAGGTCACTTTTACCGAGGACGGACTAAAGTTATGGAAACAAACTGGAACTCAGGAAATCGCATTTGATGACTTCCTGATGTTTACCTTTACGGAAATAGAGCATCCGATTGTTACGAACATTGAATCAAAGGCTGCTGAGAAGGATGTACTCGTCCGCTATGATTCACGCAGCAAGACGGTTACTGTAGAGAGTGGTAGTGCGCTCAATGGCGTCAGCGTGTATGATTTACAAGGACGTATGGTCGCTAATACCGTCACAGCAGGCTCCAACTATCACCTATCCCTCTCTTCTTTTCCTGCAGGCATCTATCTTGTCAAGGCGCAGCGTGATGGTGAGACTATCGTTAACAAGATTGTCAGATAAATATAGAACACGTGCATCATGAAAAAGATTCTTTTCTTGGCAATCGCCTTTATCAGTCTTTCAAGTTCTGCTTGGGCTCAGAAATTCATCGACGTCTATCAGAAGGGCCGTGTTGCGGGCAGCATGTTCTCTGCCGACATTGACAGCATCAATATCTCTGGCAAGGATGCATCGCGCCGCATTAACTTCTGGGGAGCAGGCAATCTGACGAACAGTTTCCTGGTCAATACGGTTGATAGTATAAAGGTCTACAAATCCGAAGATGCCCCTTGGGTATATTTGGGCATTCTTGGTTTTAACCAGGAATTGTATACGAATCCTATTGGTATTCTTGCCACCAGCACATCCAATGTTTTTTCCACCTTCGTCAACAACCTAACTCGCAAGGATGGAACACTTTTGTACTACGGCGTTGAACAAGCATTGGATATCCTGTCTCAATACAATTTTACGACCCCTCTGAGCAGTGTAAACCTCATCACCTTCACTGATGGCCTTGATCAGGGATCTCTGATGATGACGACTAAGTATGAGGAAGAGGACGACTATATCGCCGACCTCAGCAAGCGCATCAACTCGATACGTGTACGTGGCCTGCCACTCACTGCCTACTCTTTGGGGCTTCGTGGCAATGATGTCACCAATTATTCGCAGTTCCAAGCGAACCTTCGTCAGCTCGCCACTTCGTCCGACAAAGCCATTGAGGTCAGCAGTATGTACGATGTGCAGAGCCGTTTGCAGGAGATTGCCGACCAAATCATCAGCATCAGTAATCGCCAGACCATTAGCGTGAAGATTCCCGGCCAGAGCAATGACACTCGCGTTCGATTCACTTTAGATGGCAACTCGCCCGACTATAGCTCTATGTATATCGAAGGCACATTCAACCTCAGCGACCGCTCGTTGCGCAACGTCGTCTACCATGGGATAAAAGGTACGAGCGGGACGATGGTCACCGGTGTGCAAGAGGGCATCTTTGTGACCTACACCTTTACGGGATTGCAGCGAACAGATGGCAATGGACTTATTCCTACTGGCTATATCCGTCATTATAATCAAGGTAAGGGTTCGACTACATGGCAAATCAACTCTGAGTTCACACCTGCAGGAAACACCCAGACGACGGTTACCCATTCGGGTGCGGCCATTATGCTCGTGCTCGACTGCTCCAGTTCACTCGGTTCGCAGTTCAGTAATATGCAGAGCTATGCTCAGAACTTTATCTCACGTGTAGCCAATAATGCCGCCTCGTTTAAAATCCTGGCACCGTCACGCGTGTCTGCTGTTTTAGAAGATGATGAAATGGTAGTAGATGTCACTTGGGACGCAGTAAAATATGCTGAATGTTATCAGGTTTATCGTAACGGAGAGCTCGTAGCAGACAGTATCCCTTCCACTTCATGGCAGGATAATACTCCTCAGAATGGTTCCAACTACTATACTATCCGTGCCTTAGGTCATGGCTTGACGAGCGCAGCAAGCAGCCAATCAGAAACTGTTACTTGTGAAATCGCTGCACCAACCAATGTCACAGCTACCCTCAGTTCAGATGAGAAGAGTATTCGCGTATTTTGGGATGCGGTCAAGTATGCAGAGAGTTATACAATTTATCGTAGTATAAATGCTTCGAGTGATTTTTCCGTTGTGGCCGAAGGAGTGACTTTAACGAATTGGACTGACAATAAGCCTGGATATGGAACAATTTATTATCAAGTAGTTGCAGCTAGGCATGGTTTAACTGGTCCAGCAAGTCCTTCATCTAATATGATTAAGATTCAATATATAGTTCATCCAGAAGAGAACATCTCGATCACCGTCAACGGCGTCTCCTTCAATATGATTAAGGTTGAGAGTGGCACGTTCCAGATGGGAGGAAATGGAGAATATGATGGAAAGCCTGTTCATCAAGTGACTTTGACCAATGACTACTATATCGGCGAGACTGAGGTGACGCAGGAATTATGGATGGCTGTGATGGGTTCTAATCCTTCCCGCTTCACGAGTTCAAACAAGCTGCCTGTGGAGATGGTCTCTTGGGATGACTGCCAGACGTTCATCACGAAGCTGAATGCATTGACGGGTAAGACCTTCCGCCTACCTACTGAGGCCGAATGGGAGTTTGCTGCCCGTGGAGGTAATGCATCACAAGGCTATACGTATAGCGGTAGCAATACTATTGGTAACGTGGCTTGGTACGATAGTAACAGCAGTTACAAGACTCATGAAGTCGCGACGAAGGCCCGGAATGAGTTAGGCATCTATGATATGAGCGGCAATGTCTGGGAATGGTGTCAGGACTGGTATGGTAGTTATAGTAGCGGTTCACAGACCAATCCAACAGGTCCTACCTCGGGCTCTCTCCGTGTCATTCGTGGTGGCAGCTGGGGCTACAACGGCCGCAGCTGCCGCGTTGCGTTCCGCCTCAGGTACTACGCGTCGTGCACGGACCGCAACCTCGGCTTGCGCCTTGCCCTCTAAGTTCCTGATAAAAAAGAAAAAATAAATAAAGCGAGCGGCATAAGCGAACCTGAAAAAAGGCCGTTAAGGCCCAAGGTTCGCTTATGCCGCGAGCGTAGAAATATGCAATACAAGAAGTTTATATTGTCGTTAACAGACGATGGCGTGCAGGAAGCGGAGCTGAACCGCTTCCTGCGCGGGCATCGGGTGCTGAAGGTGGAGCAACATTTTATGCATACCGATGTATTGTGATCTTGATAGAACCCCTCATCAGGTCTTTCACGTCAAAAAAGAGGCTATTTTTATGAACCTATGTTCGTGAGCCAATACACCTATGTTAATCGCCCAATTCACATAAGTTAATCGGCCTACGAACATAGGTGCATTTTTGAGGGCTTTCATTCGCATAAAAGCAACCAGCGGAATCTGCTTGTGATGCAAGTTCCGCTGGTGGGGTTATGGAGAGGTAAGACGGGGAAGAGCCGTCTGTTCTCGTGGAGGGGATTAATAGGCGAAGAGGGGATAGTCCTTCATGATGGCGTTGACCTCGGTGCGGACGGCAGTGATGACGTCCTCGTTCTCGGGATCGTTGAGGACACGCTCGATGAGCTCGGCTATCTTTACCATGAGGTCTTCCTTAGCGCCGCGAGTCGTGATGGCGGGCGTGCCGAGTCGGATGCCGGAGGTCTGGAAGGCACTGCGGCTATCGAAGGGTACCATGTTCTTGTTGACCGTGATGTCAGCTGCTACAAGTGCGTTCTCAGCCACCTTGCCTGTGAGGTCGGGGTACTTGGAACGCAGGTCAACGAGCATGGAGTGGTTGTCCGTACCACCGCTGACGATGTCGAAGCCACGCTTGATCAGTTCGGCAGCCAGACAGGCGGCGTTCTTCTTGACCTGTGCCTGGTACTCGCGGAACTCAGGTGTAAGGGCCTCGCCGAAGGCCACAGCCTTGGCTGCGATGACATGCTCGAGCGGACCGCCCTGGATGCCGGGGAAGACGGCGCTGGTGAGTAGGGCAGACATCTTCTTGACGACGCCCTTCGGGGTGGTCTTGCCCCAAGGATTGTCGAAGTCCTTGCCCATGAGGATGATACCGCCACGCGGACCGCGGAGGGTCTTGTGGGTGGTGGAAGTGACGATATGCGCGTACTTGAGCGGGTTGTCGAGGAGCCCTGCGGCGATGAGACCTGCGGGGTGAGCCATATCGACCATGAAGATGGCGCCGACCTCGTCGGCAATCTTACGCATACGGGCATAGTCCCACTCGCGGCTGTAGGCCGAACCGCCACCGATGATGAGCTTGGGCTTGTGCTCGAGGGCCAGGCGCTCCATCTCGTCGTAGTCGACGCGGCCCGTCTCCTTGTTCAGGTTGTAACCTACGGGACGATAGATGATGCCGGAGGTGTTGACGAGTGAGCCGTGGCTGAGGTGACCGCCGTGGTCGAGGTTCAGACCCATGAAGGTGTCGCCCGGATTGAGGCAGGCGAGGAAGACGGCTGCGTTGGCCTGTGCACCGGAGTGAGGCTGCACATTGGCATACTCAGCTCCGAAGAGCTCGCAGATGCGGTCGATGGCCAGTTGCTCCACTTTGTCGACGACCTGACAGCCGCCATAGTAGCGATGGCCAGGATAGCCCTCGGCATACTTGTTGGTAAGGGGAGAGCCCATGGCCTCCATGACCTGCGGGCTGACAAAGTTCTCGGATGCGATGAGCTCGATGCCGCGCTCCTGGCGGGCACGCTCCTGCTGGATGAGCTCGAAGATGGTGTTGTCTCGTTTCATCTTTTATTATACTAGTTTTACTTCGTTGATGTTCTGTTCGTGGTTGCAGTAGTGGCAACGGATGATGGCGCGCTGACGGTCGGCAACATGGAAGAGGGTAGGCATGGGCTCGTTGTTAGTGATGCACTTGGGGTTGTTGCAACGCACGAGTCCGCGCAGGTCGTCGGGCAGGCATACTTGCTTCTTTTCGACCACTTCGTAGTCACGGATGATGGACAGCGACACGTTCGGGGCTACGATGGAGAGTTGGTTGAGTTCCTCGTCGGTGAAGAAACGGTCGGCAATCTTGATGATGCTCTTGGTGCCCATCTTGGAGGACTTGAGGTTGAAGCCGATGGTCACCTTGGAGGTCATATCCTGCAAATGGAGCAGGTTGATGACTTCGAAGAGGCGGTCGCAAGGGATATGGTCGATGACGGTTCCGTGGTCGAGGGCGGAGACGATGAGTTGTCGTCCGGACTCACCCCCGAGGGAGGGGGCAGATACCTTTGACGTATTGGGATGATTTTCCATATATGATGGTGACTGTTTGAGTAGTGATTATAGGATTGTTTTATCTTCTTTAACTTGTTCGAGGGTGATGCCGAGCGCATCGCAGATGAGGGCTTCGCGAGCGAAGAGGCCGTTGCGCGCCTGCTGGAAGTAGTAGGCATGCGGATCGTCGTCGATGGCATATTCAATCTCGTTGACGCGGGGCAGGGGATGCAGGATGCGCATGTTCGGGCGTGCCTTGGAGAGCATGTCGAGCTTGAGGAGGTAGCGATCCTTGACGCGCTCGTACTCCATGAGATCGGTGAAGCGCTCGCGCTGCACGCGTGTCATATAAAGGATGTCAGCTCCGGCGATGACGTCGGCGTCAAAGTCCTGATGCTCGACAAAGCGGATGCCCTGCTCGCGGCAGTATTGCTTGTAGCTCTCGGGCATAGCCAACTCATCGGGCGCGATGAAGTGGAAGGTCGGGTTGAAGTGACGCATGGCGGTCAGCAGCGAGTGGACGGTGCGCCCGTACTTGAGGTCGCCGACGAGGTAGATGTTGAGGTTGTCGAGCGTCCCTTGCGTCTGATAGATGGTGTAGAGGTCGAGCATCGTCTGCGAGGGATGCTGGTTGGCTCCGTCACCCGCATTGATGATGGGCACAGGCGCAATCTCGCTGGCGTAGAGGGCTGCACCCTCAAGATGGTGGCGCATGACGATGATGTCGGCGTAGTTGGAGACCATCATGATGGTGTCCTTGAGCGTCTCGCCTTTGGTGCCGCTGGTCACCTTGGGGTCGGCGAAACCGATGACGCGTGCTCCCAAGCGGTTGGCAGCCGTCTCGAAACTGAGGCGTGTGCGTGTGGAGGGTTCAAAGAAGAGCGTGGCCACGACGCGTCCTTGAAGGATAAGGCGATTGGGATGGCGCTCAAATTCCTGAGCCATTTGCAGGAGATATTCAATCTTCTCGCGCGAATGGTTGGCAATGGTTACGAGGCTTCTATTCATGGTGAGTGATCTATAGTTGCGTTTAGTGAACTCGGGTGAGGG
>CADCOX010000197.1 GCA_902803195.1 uncultured Bacteroidales bacterium | reverse complement strand
GCCGCCTTTCGAGCGGTCGAAGATGAGCCTCAGCATCTGCGAGACCTGCTTATGCCCGCCGTACAAGCGGTCGCACATCTCCACCTCGGGCATGTCGAAGTACTGGGTATGGCCGCCCACGGCCTCGAGCGCACAGGCGTTCTGAATGAACGCGGGTGCCGTGGTGTCGGACGGTGGGAAGAAGAACGCTACGTCCGGACGGGCAGGTCGCTCCTTGTTCTGGGAGCGCGTCTTGACCACCTTCTGCCACTCCACAAGCTTGCGCATTTCACAATCGTCGTGCTCGCGAAAGTCGCGGCAGATGGCCTCTACCAGCAGCGACAATTGACCCTTGTTGCCTCCACTTTCGGCCACCAGATTGGCCATTTGGCCCGACAGTTCCTTCCAAGTGAGGTCGGGATACTGAAATTCCGCGCCGCTGACATGTGCGCCAAGGATGGGGAAAAGCATCGGAAGAAGGGGTTGATGCATGTCGCGGGACACCTGCGAGAGCAGGATTTTGATACATTCTGTGCCCTTACCCAACTTGGGCATTGCGGGCGATGTTGGTTTTGTAATGTCGTACATAGTTGATATTCTGCCTTTTAGATGAAACATGATTGAAGTGACTGTTTCAGTTTCAGTTGTTTCAGTTAGATTTTAAGGGGTGGTGTCTCTTATATTACTTATATAATTAATTAATTATTAATTAGTTATATATTGTAAGAAAGGGGGTTTGAAGCATAACTACCCCTCAAAAACCTAACTGAAACTGAAACAACTGAAACAAATTGTTCTTACTCGCCCTCTTCTACGAGGCCCTTGAGCGCCTGTCGCAGTTCGTTGCACACTCCGATGGCATAGGCGTCGATGTTGAAGTCCGCCTCCATTCGCACGGGTTTGACGTTCGGGCGCAGCGAGCCGTCGTCCCTACGGGTGACGGAGAGGAACTTGCCTCTGTACACGCACGGATTGCGCTTCATGTCCCAGGGCAACACCTCGACGAACGTGTAGTGCGGGTCGCGGCAGAGGCGCTCGTCGACGACGGCCTCCTCATCCAGGCGCAGCACGCCCTGATAATCCTTACCTTGTTTCATTCTGCGGTCGCTCTGAAGATTGGCCTTCAGGTCGCAACCAAGATCGGTATTACTATACATGGTTAATAATGGTTCGGGAAAACCCTCGGTCTCACACGAGGGGCCCTCCGCCCGACGGAGGGAGTGAGACTGGCCTACGGTCCAACGCTTGACCCTTTCCCTCGTCGTTTGGTAGTGCAAAGGTACGGCGAAATGCCCGTTCCGCCAAGGAAATAACTGACTTGGTGAAATCGCGTGAACTGACTGATTTCCATGCGCTTTTGGCTGCCACTTGCGGCGCGTTTGACCGCCGGCGCGAGGCCTTCAGCCGAAACCGAGAAGACTTTTGACCGACCGCAAACGAGAGCAGTCAAAAGTCGGCAAACTTTTGACCAAGCCTATCGAAAATCCGGTCAAAACAAAAAGGGTTGACCCTCGTGAGAGCCAACCCTGTCATGCGTGTGGGGATGTGAGAAAGTCAAAAGTCGACCGCCTTTTTCATCCGTTTTTCTTGCTCATCTGAGGTGAGCATGTATTTCTGGACCAGATTGTCCATCATCCGGTTGAAACTGTCCACCTCTTTCTGCCCTATTTCGGCCTTTGTTATCTGCGCCAGCCCCCTCTTGACGGCGCTCAATTTGACGGGCGTCAGGACGCCTCCGCTGGCCGTGTAGAAGTCGACGAAATAGGTCTGCCAATACTCGAGCCCGCGGGAGGGCTGCACCTTCGACCAGTTGTGCAGCAGAGCCATGAACTTGCCTCCTATGCGCCCCTCCTGCCCTTCGGGTTGCACCTCGTCGATATGCGAGTAGGCCGTGCGGCAACGCATCACCTGCTGCTTGTCGTCGCCCCAGAGGGCACGCTCCTGGTTGGTGATGCCCTGACGGCGGGCCGCCATCACTTCTTCGCTGATGATCCAGTCGTTGTATTCGTTCTCGTCCAACGTGTGGTAGAGCATGGCGCTGATCTCCTCCATGCTCTTCTTCTCCTGCTTCCACGCCTCAACCTTCGCCATGAGGCCGTTGTCCATGTCGGCATTCAAGTCGATGAAGCGCTTGATGACCGAGCGGTTGTTCAGCAACACATCCCGGCGGCTATTCATGTGCTTTTCGTAGGCGTCCTTGGGATGGTTGCGGACATAGGCCACCTGCTCGACGATGTGCAGGCAGAGCTCGATGCACGCCGTCAAGTGGCCCTCGTAGGCCTTAATCTCGTTGTACAACGTGCGAACCGATTCCTTGTGATACTCCAGCCCCCAGAGCGAAGGCGTGTAGGGGCTTTTGCCCATTTTGGAGTTGTCTATCACCCGGCGCTTGGAGTTGTCGCTGCCGCGCGAACGCTTCTTCTCGCACAAGCGCTCAAGCATCCCCAATCCGCGGCTGATGCTGCTGCGCATCTTGTTCATCAGCATGTGGCAGGTGCTGTAACGCTTGTTGTAGTTGGTGGCGAACTTCTCGATGAAGCCCTCGTCCATGAGCTTCCTCAAACGCGTGTGTTCCAGCTGCGTGAGGCCATCGCTGGAGCGTATGAAGTTGGTGAATTCTATTACTTTTTCCTCGCTCGTGATTCTCCCTGCTTCCAATCCGTCCGTGAAGCGGTCCACCTCGCTTTTGCTGTAAACATCTCTCAGTTCGCAGAGTTCTTCTTCAGTTTTATCGATATGTCGGTCGTATGCCATAGCTTTATACCATTCATTCAGCCCGCAAAAATACAAAAAAATATCGTGCTACCGAAACTTTTAAACCAAATCTTCGTGAATAATCCGTTTTTCCTTTTCTTCGAGGCTAACGCAACCCTTGCGCCGCCACGGCCGTCCGGTAGTCGATGGCGCAGATGATCTCGGCCAGGTGGTTGAGGTAGTGGAAGCGCTCGTAGTCGCTCCTGAACACCGGTAGGTCCTCGGGCCAGGGGCGACGATGAGGAGCGTGCCGCTGGCACAGGCCTCGAAGCGGCTGCGCTCGGGCTTCCAGTAAGGGCCGATGGGCTCGGACTGCACGTGGACGAGGCGGAAACGGCGCGCCAAGGCCATCTGCTTGATGCGCTTCTCGCACTCCGAGACGCCGGGCGTCACCAGCACGTCGCCACTCTCGGCGGCCGCCACGAGGCGTTCGCGCTCGCTTGTCCAGACGTTGGTCTCTTCGGTACGCACGCGGTTGGTGTAGCGATGGAAGAAGACCTGGTGCTTCTCGGGCTGACGCAGCAGGAGCATATTGCCGAAGGCGCTATAGCGGATGCCCTCGATGACGACGCAAAGCGAGCGCTCGAACAGGCGCGGATACTCGCGGCGCATCAAGAGGCGGCGGGGATTGTCGCGGAGGTAGCGCTTCCAGTTCTCCAGCTGCCCGTCGCGCATGAGGATGTGGTCGTTGTAGTTAGGCTCGAAGAGAGGCGGGCGCGAGGGCGCTCCTGTGGCTGATGCCACAGGCACGGTGGCGCTTTGAAGCTGCATCGCCCCTGCGCTTTGAAGCGGCGGCATCGCTCCTGCGCCTGTCATCGCCCCTGCGCTCGTCATCGCTCCTGCGCCTGTCATCGCCCCTGCGCTCAGCATCGCCCCTGCGCCTTGCTGGACTGGCGGCATTGCCCCTGCGCCTGCCACCGTTGCTGAGGCATGAGCCTCAGCCACCCCCGTCAACCGCCACCAGGCGCGACTGACGCCGCCCTTGAACGCCCCCATGATGATGCCCAGGTGCTTGCCCGCAGGCAGGGGCGCGTTGATGCGGACGATCAGGTGCAGATGGTCGGGCATGAGGCACGCCTGCCAGATAGCCACCATCGGGTAGACATGCGAGATCTTAGGCAGCTCGTCCTCGAGGACTGCCCGCCCAAGCGCGGAGGGCTCGAGGCGCGGAGCCTCGCCGCCCGCTCGCGTCGTACCGACGATCTTGCCAAAGACCGGCCGGCGGCCTGCGACAACCATCGTGATCTCGTAGGTCCCTGGCACGGCATAGTCGTGCCCCTTCATGCGGTATGTCTGATTGCTCCTGTTCATTTGTTCTCTAGGCGGGATTCACATCCCCTTCCGGAGCGCAAAAATACAAAGATTAATCCAAACAAGCGTCCCTTATGTTCCGAAAAAAACAAAGCGCCCACCAAAAATCCCTTTTCGTTCCAAAAAACAGAAAAGCCGACGAGCAAAGCCTGTCGCTTTCCTCTGCCTTTCAACCCGCAAAAACAGACCCAAGGCAACAGATAGGAAGCAACAAACGCAAACGCAGAAACGCTTCGAAAATTCCTGCAAATTCCTGCAAAAAAACGCTCAAAATCCTTGCATAATCCAAAGATTTTCACTACCTTTGCATCGTCAAAGAGAAGGAAAAAACGGCCGATGTAGTGCGCAATGCGGAGGCTCGTGATGACCTGATCGGAGACGATAGTTTACCTTTTGTTTAACCTTAAATCTATTACTGTTATGCGAGAATCCATCAAGTACAGTGTCGCCCTGCGACCCAATCCCATGAACGCCGAGGAAGAGCCTAAGGCCTACGCCTCGATGC
>CADCOX010000196.1 GCA_902803195.1 uncultured Bacteroidales bacterium | reverse complement strand
GCCAAATATCACTACGATCCACGTATTATCGCCGACAGCCTCGGTATGACCGTCGAAAACACGGGTGTGGGAGGTATGAATATGGTCTACACTGATCTTGTGCTTCAAGCCTTCCTGGAACGTTGCACGCCGCGCCTTGTCGTTGTCGACATCTATGGCCAGCTCGATCCTGGCGAAGGACGCTTGCCACGTCTCAAGCCTTTCTATGGTATCAGCAATCCTGTAACTGCCTACTACGACAGCATTTCCTCGTGGCAGCAACGCTTGAAACTCTGTAGTGCCCTCTATCGTTACAATGGAACCCTCGACTTACTGCTGCGTCATCGCCTCAATGCGCCCAACGACAGTCATGGCTTTGCAGAGATGGACGCTCTCGACGGACTTATGGACACAGTGGAAGTGCATCGATTCCGTCCTGATGAGTCGAAGTTGCCTCATCTGGAGCACGTCGTCAGCCTCTGCCGCAACCATGGGATACAACTTGCCTTTGTACTCTCGCCTCGTCGCGAGCACGACATAAGCCAAGAGCAATGGATAGCCGAACTCTGTCGCAAGCATGGAATCATGCTCATCAACGAGCTCCATGTGCCCGACTACTACAATGCCCCTGGCTTATTCCACGATGATTCCCATCTCAGCGCTGCTGGGGCTCATCTTTTCTCTCAACGAGTGGCGGCAGCACTATCTGAACAGATTAGGAAGCGTTAGATTCTGCCATTTGCGTGCGTTTATCCAAGTGTGGCCGTCCGTGCTTTCGATTGCCTCGTAACGAATGCCTTGCTCGGAAAAACTCCTTTTGTTAAGGCTGTTCTGTGAACGCCTCCATGATGGCTGTAGGCGCCGCCTTGCTGTCGAAGGCTCCTAACTTGTAGCCGCCAGGCAGACATTGTGGTTCCCAGTAAAAAACGCCTCGGCAATGGCCATCAGTCTGTGTGCGGGCCTCATGGAGCACACGAGCCAGTTCGCGACGTCCTTCCTCCATCACTTCGGGATGTGCTTCGTCTACTTCATAGCCAGTCTCCACAATCATCACATCACAGCCATATTTCTGGCTTACGTGCCTGATATTGGCCATGCAGTCCGTAATGATTTGGTCAGCTTTCTTGCTGTATTCTTTCAAATCATCGTTCTTGTTATCGTTATCGTTCAGCGCCCAATAAGGATAGAGTGACATGCCTATCATATCCCATTTTCCCCCGTATTGCTTGACGATGTCCAGATTCCAATCATAGAGCGACTGCTTGTGCCCACGATCGAGATGAACGATGACAACAGCTTTGGGCAATACCTTCTTTACGGCATTGTAGCCGGCACGAATAAAGCCTGCATATTGTTTGGGATTCTTCTCGATATGTCCCATGGGCCACAGCAATCCGTTGGCAGTCTCATTGCCCACCTGCACCCATCGCGGTTCTATTCCATTCTTTTTCAGCAGCGAAAGTACATCTATGGTATGCTGCTTGACGTCCTTGAGCATCTGTTTGTACGTATGATCCTTCCAAGCAGCAGGAATCGGTTGTTTGGCAGGATCGGCCCATGAGTCGGCATAATGGAAATCAATCATCAGGTCCATGCCTAACGCCTTCACCCGTTTTGCCATCGCCAACACTTGCTCTTTGCCACAATCGCCGCCACGAGGATTCACCCAGACACGCAGACGGATAGCACTCATCCCATAGTCGTTTTTCAAGAGCTCCAGACATTCGCGTTCGTGACCTTCGCGGTCATGGAATCGCACGCCTCGACGTTCTTGTCCGGCCAAAAAGCCTACATCGGCGCCCTTCACGAAATCTTTCTGCGTCTCTTGACTGCTTATCGCTACCGTAGACGCGAGCATCAGCAAAGCTAAAACAATCTTTTTCATAACTTCTTCTTTTTTGATTTACACTTTAGTGTTTTAACTTCTTACCCCAGTTCTTATTCTTGATGGTCCATTGAGGATACATAGTGAGGTCGCCGCCTATAAACAGCGCCTCATACTCGTTCTTGCCTTTCAGTTGCCAATCAAGCCATGCGGTAACCATGCGTGCATTGACTCCACCGAATGGCTGATCGTAAGTGCCACCATGTCCGCTCAGCGTGTTGTCAGCCAATACCACAGGCACACGCTTGATGGCGTCATAATCCATCTGAGCGTTTTTCCAAGCCACGTCGGTCGTTCCGCCAACGAGGTAGAGAATGGGACCATGCAGGTTCTTCAACGACTTAGCGCTCGCATCGGCCATCTCCATCTTGCCCATGCCTGCGTTCAGAATCAGATACGTCTTCAGCCGTGGGTCGCCAGCGTTGGCAAGCACCTGTGCGCCACCACATGAGTGCCCGGCGGCTGCTATCTTCTCGGTGTCTATCTTCTGGTAGTAAGGCGATGAAGCATCGGCCGCTTGCTGGCAGACCCAGTCCATAGCCCGTTTCACCATCGTCGACGGCGTGTGACGCTCCTTCTCGTGCTGTGCAATCATCTGCATCTCACCGATAGCCACAACCACATAACCATGCGAGGCCACTTCAGTCAGCATCTTTTCGTAACCGATGCTTGTGTCCATGCACCCTCCATTGGCAAATACCAACACAGGTAATGCTGTCCGTTCGCGAGCCACGGCCATTCCCATATTGAGGGGACGATAGACGACAAAGTCAGTCAGCGAACGTTCGCGAACAGCAATAGCGGTGTAAGGGCCACTGCCTCCGTAATCGGGCACCTTCATTTGTTCGAAGCTCACCGACGGGTCGTCATGGCGCAGGTGACGGGCGAAGAAAGCATCCATGGCGGGTCGGGCGAACTCCATCTGCTGGTCAAAGGCCACGCTATGCTGCCCATGTACCTTCACGTAGTCGACAGCAGTACCCGCCCGCTGCATCTTCACGACCCAGTCCTCTGTCAGATTAGGCCTCACAATGGGATCTTCGCCGCCTTGGAGCACTAAGAAAGGTGTTTTGTTGTAACCTATATAGCCGATGGGCCACCACTCTGGGTGTTGTGCCCAAGGAATATTCGGATTGCCTATTTCGGTGGGGGGTGCACCACCTGCAGCACATGCCACACTGCATGACTGCTCGCGCCATGGGTCGGCATTGTCATTGAAGGCATTGCTCTCAGCCGCTACGCCTGCCATCAAGGAGAGGTGACCGCCAGCCGAGTGACCATAGGTGCCGATACGATTAGGATCGATGCCCAACTCAGCAGCATGAGCCTTCATCCAACGAATGGCGCAACGGACATCCTCGATGCAGGCTGGAAGGGGTGCCTCTTGAGTCAAGCGGTAGTTCATGTTGGCCACTACGTAGCCTTTCATCGCGTAGTCTACCATCATCGAACGGTAGACGGCATCGTTCTTTGAGCCTGCACTCCATCCACCTCCATGAATAATCAAGATGGCGGGGCGGTCTTTCTGCGGCCCTGTCTGTGGCTGAGCCAAGTCCAGCACGGTATTGGGGCCGACGTCTGTGCGATAAGGCACGTTCTCCGTCACCGTGATACGTTGCTCATTCTGAGCCATCAATGCGACCGCCGCCATGGCTGCAATCGCGAGTGCTGCAAATCTTTTCATAGGTCCGTTATTGTTAGAGAATCTATACTTTTTAGTTGTCATGAACCCTTTTGGCAACATTACGTTACCATTATCCGTTTTCGCTGCAAAAATAACAATTTATTTCTAAACCGACTGACACAATTGAAACAAAAACTTATAGAATCTTGATGATTGACCCCAAAACGCATGATTTAAAGCTTTCTCAGCACTTTTTATCCCTTTGTACCCTTCCTTTTGGAAAAACTTTATTACCTTTGCCGACGAAAAAGGAGGCAGGACCTCATTCAGCTTTGATCTTTCCTCTCAGCCCAAGTTTATCCATTGATTAAAAAACAAGTTCTGATATGAAAACGCAAGCGATTCTTCGCACAGCTTTCCTTGCCATCTGTATGGCTTCGGCCTTCACCATCAAGGCACAGCCCGAGGCTGGGACCTTCAGCCTCATCCCCAAGGCAGGCATCAGCTCTGCCTCACTCACGAATGTCCCTGTCATCCTTGTCGAGGACCCCGACATCACCATCAAGCGTTCTTTCTTCCCTGGCTTTTATGTGGGTGCCGACTTTGATTATCAGGTTTCTGACCGCATGGCCGTCAGCGCTGGGTTGGGCTACTCTTTCCAAGGTTGTACTTGGCGCGACTATGAGTCGCCCAAGGTGGAAATCAGGGACTTCAAGATCAAACTGGGCTACCTTCACCTCCCCCTTACAGCCAGTTTCTATGCCTTCGATGACTTTGCCATTCACACGGGGTTCCAGTTCAGCTACCTCACCCACGCCAAGATGCAAGGCTCCATATATGATCACAATTTTTTCGATCCTCTCGAAGATAAGACTCCGGCCAAGATTGACGAAGACATACACGACAACCTCCACCATCTCGACGTCTCTATCCCCATCGCCGTGTCTTATGAGTTCGATAACAACCTAATCATTTCAGCACAATATAACGTCGGCATCACCAAGATCAACAAGAAATCTTTCCTCGTCACTGAGGACATGCGCAATCGTGCTGTCATGCTCACCGTTGGCTATAAATTCGCTTTGAACCCATAGCCGCTACATTTTTACGTTATACTCTCCACTCCACTTCTCCGCTCATGATGACAAAACCCTGGACTCTACGCGAAGGATTTGCTGTCGGTGGCACCTTGATTGCCTTTGGCCTGCTGCTGACACTATCTTTTGGTCCTGTCAGATGGGATGCCTTCGAATGGCCAACGAACGGCATCACGATGAGCGCGTTAGTGGCTCTGCTCTTGATGATGCACCTGCTGCGCAGTCATGTCTACGTCTTCCGTTTCCTCTCAACCTACGCTGCGGCCATTCCCGCGATTGTTTATGCTGTAGTGGTTACCATCGTCATGGGATTGACGCGCCAATCGGCTGAGGGGCATGGCATCCATGACATGCTCACCTTCTGGCCTTTCGTGCTCACGTATGTCTATCTGACGGTTGTCCTCGGCATGGTCACGTTTCGCCGCCTTTTTGCTTTCAAGCCTGCGCAGTGGCGACGGGATGTTCCTTTTCTCTTGAACCACCTGGGGCTTTTCCTGACGCTCACCACCGCCACCCTTGGCAATGCCGACCTGCGTCGCGTGAAGATGATCACGAACGTCGGACAACTCGAATGGCGCGCCATCAATGCTCACATGGAGGTCATAGAGATGCCTATTGCCATCGAGCTACGTCGCTTCATCATGGAGACATACGACGATGGCTCGCCGCGCCGCTACGCCTCGGAACTGGAGGTCGTGACGCGTACGGGCAAGGATTTTCTTGCCACTGTCGATGTTAATCACCCTGTGAAAGTGGATGGATGGAAAATCTATCAGTTCGGTTACGATACGGCCATGGGAGCTGACAGCCAGACCAGCATCCTCGAGTTCGTACGCGACCCTTGGCTGCCTGTCGTCTACGCTGGCATTTATATGATGTTAGCCGGAGCGCTCCTCATGTTCATCGGACAAAAGTCCAACACTCGACCTCATCACTCCCCTCAACGCCAAACGCCTACGTCATGACCATCTGGGACTCATTCACGTACTTCGCCATCTTGGCAATCGTCCTCTGGGCGACAGGCGCCTATTTTGCCTGGCGCGACCGTCGGCGTCGCTCTATTGTTGCGACCGTTGCCGGCCTCGCTATCTTTCTGTCGTTCATCGTCGCCTTGTGGATCAGCGTCGGCCATCCACCTCTTCGCACGATGGGCGAGACGCGCTTGTGGTATTCCTTTTTCCTGCCTTTCGTGGGATTGCTGGTCTATGGCCGATGGCGCTATCGGTGGATTCTCTCCTTCTCCACGGTCCTTGCCACCGTGTTCATCTGTGTCAATATCTTCAAACCCGAACTGCACACCACGACGCTGATGCCAGCGCTGCAGAGCCCGTGGTTTGCCCCGCATGTCATCGTGTATATGTTTGCTTACGCCATCATGGGGGCTGCCACCCTCATGTCCGCCTATCAGCTGTTCAAGATGCATCGCACGGCCTCGTCCGACGGCGCCCGCCCATTCGGCCACCGCGTCGCTACGCCCTCTACGGCCTCACCCCCCATGATCTTCGACTCCCTCGACCAGCTCGTACGCATTGGACTCGCCTTCCTCACCTTCGGTATGCTCTTCGGTGCCTTATGGGCCAAGGAAGCTTGGGGACACTATTGGTCGTGGGACCCTAAGGAGACATGGGCTGCCATCACCTGGTTCGCCTATCTCGTGTATGTCCACTATCGCCAGTTGCCTCGTCAGCGGCCGCGCCTCGCCTTGTGGATGCTCATCGGTGCCTTCCTCCTTCTTCAGATGTGTTGGTGGGGTATCAACTACTTGCCGAGCGCCGTAGGGGCCAGCGTTCACACCTACGGCTCCTGAACGCCTGCACAAGCCATGCCACATCGGTGAGGGATTCCGTGATGGATGATGTGCCCGAAATGGGGGTAGAAACAGCAGAATCTCGAACACCAGCTCGCCCGACACGGATGGATGATGTACCCGAATTGGGGGTAGAAACAGCATAAGACTATTGACCATGCTATCCACTATTGAACAAACGCAGTGTCATTGAGTATGGCCATCCACCCTTCAGCACGCCTCGTTTTTTGCCATCATTGGCGAAGCCGATAAGGATTGCTTGCACCAGGTTTTGTCATCATGGGCAAAACCGAAAAAGGACTAAACCCGTTGACTAACGCTTCCCTAAGATCTGCCGGATATGTTTCTCCAACAGCCCAAATGCTGGATGGACCATTGAGCCATGGTCAAAGCCATCGAGTTCGTAGAGCACAGTCTGTTGGTGTCCAACGAGTTTCATCATCCTTTCCAAGTACTGATTCTCGTCATAGCGGCCGTAGAGTTCCAGTTCACGGTCGCCACAGATGAGGATGAAAGGTGGACAGTCTTTGCGCACCCAGTAGAGCGGAGCATATTCGTCGATGATAGGCTGCAGAGGGGCTATCCCGTTCATCTTTCGTACGTTGTAATGCGTGATGGCTTGACCGCTGAAAGGGATATAAGCCGCTATGGAATCGGCGTCAACGCCATATCGATGCAGCCATGCCTTGTTCAGACATAGCATCATCGACAGGTAGCCGCCCGCCGAATGGCCTGATACGAATACTTTGCGCGTACTCCCGCCGTACTCCTTGATGTGCTGCATCACCCATGCCACAGCCTCAGCTGCATCGTCTATAGTCTTATCTACCATAACCTTTGGCAGCAAACGATAGTTGACGCCAACGACAACATATCCTTTTCCACGCAGTTCCGTCGGCACTTCTTTAGCACCTGCCTCTAAGCCACCACCATGGAACCACACAACGACAGGACTTTCCGCCTGACCTTCGGGGTAGTAGATATCCAATTTCAGACGTTCACGTGAGTAAGCATCATCTTTCACACTATAGGCCACGTCACGTGCCCATTTGTAATTTTGTGCTGAGAGCGATAGTGCCATCATGCAACACAGCCAAGCTGCAATCATTCTTTTCATTAGTTCCATGTTTCTTTTCAATGTGTCGAGTGTTCTTTTTCCTTTTTCGCCACAAAGATATGCAGAAAAAGTGGCAAAGTGATGGTTTCTGACATAAAATTTGTAACTTTGCCGTCAAATAACCCATTCTAACGTCCATCTGCTATGAAAAGAGCCCTTTTCTTTCTCCTGCTAACCTTTGTGACTACAGGGACTTACGCTCAGCAGCCTGAAGCGAACTACGATGAGAGTCGCGTGCCGCACTACACCCTACCCAATCTACTCACTTGTCAGGACGGCACCGTCGTCACCTCTGTCCGAGAGTGGGAGCGTCATCGTCGGCCAGAGCTCCTGCGCTTGCTGGCTGATGGCGAATACGGGCGTACCCCTAAAGGCAATATCAAGGTCCGTTATGAAGTGATTGCTGAGAATGGAAAAGCATTGAACGGACAAGCTACACAACAGCAAGTGATGTTCACCTTCAGCGGTCAAGGCCGTGAGGTCAAAGCCCTCGCTCTCGTCTATATCCCCAACCATCGCAGTGGCCGTGTACCCGTGTTCATCGGTTACAATTTCCCCGGTAATCATTCTATCACCGATGATCCAGCCGTCCGTTTCTCGCCTTATTTTGAGCGTCTTGCTGTCAATGATGCCGCCCTTCAGCGTGCACGGGGCATCTCGCGTTGGCCCCTCAGCATAATCATCGAGCGCGGATACGCCGTCGTCACGATGTGCTATAATGACATCTTCCCCGATAGGGCTGATGGTGCTCCTCAGAGCATTCTCTCGCTCTTCCCTCAGAACACCGATGGCGACGCTCGCTGGCAAGCCCTTGGAGCATGGGCATGGGGCAGCAGCCGCATTGCCGACTGGGTCTGTCGCCAACCATGGGCTGATGCCCGTAAACTCGCCCTCATCGGTCATTCGCGTCAAGGAAAGGCTGCTCTCTGGGCGGGAGCTCAAGACAATCGTTTCGAGGTCGTCATCTCCAACGAATCGGGTTGTGGTGGAGCTGCGCTCTCCAAGCGAGAGTTCGGCGAACGCGTAGGGCGCATCACTTCGTCTTTTCCTCATTGGTTTTGCCCTGCATTCGCCCAGTATAGTGGTCGCGAACAGGAACTTCCATTTGACCAGCATCAACTGTTAGCTCTCATTGCCCCAAGACATCTCTATGTGGCCAGTGCCGAAGGCGACCAATGGTCCGATCCGCGTGGCGAATACCTCGCTGCCTATTATGCCTCGCCCGTCTATGCACTCTATGGTCTGAGCGGCCTACCCTCCGCTACCATGCCAGCCCTTCACCAACCCATCCATCATCATGTAGCCTACCATATCCGCGCTGGACGACACGACGTCACCGACTACGACTGGCTCCGCTATCTCGACTATTGCGATCGTGCCTTCTCGTATGGTCGTCCTCTCGTCACGAACGCCAAGCCTGTGGCGGGTCATGTACTGGTCATCGGCATCGATGGATGGGGTAGCTATAGCCTTCCTAAAGCCCAGAACATCCCAAATATTCGCTCATTGATGCAACAAGGCTGCTACACGCTCCACGACCGCTCCGTACTGCCGTCCAGTTCGGCTGTCAACTGGGCATCCATGTTCAATGGCTCCTGTCCCGAACTCCACGGCTATACAACCTGGAACTCCAAGACGCCTGAGATTCCGTCGTCCGAGCTTGGCGAACACCTTGTCTTCCCATCTATCTTCACCCTCCTTCGCCGCGCGCGACCAGAGTCTGTCATAGGCTGCATCGCCGAGTGGGATGGCATCAAGCATGTCGTCGACACCCTCGCCATCGATAACTATTCCTTAGCCGAAGGGTGGGAAAACGACAATGAGAAACTATGCCGAATGGCTGAGCAATTCATCACCGAGCAACACCCCACGCTCCTCGCCGTTTGTTGGGATCAACTTGACCATACGGGGCATGCCATCGGTCACGACACGCCTGAATACTACCAAACGCTTACTCACCTTGACACGCTCATCGGCCGCCTTATCCAATCGCTCAAGACTGCTGGCATCTATGATGATACGGTCATCATTGTCACGGCCGACCATGGTGGTAAGGAGAAAGAACATGGAGGAAAAGATTTGCTCGAGATGGAGCACCCCTTCATCATCTGTGGCAAGGGCATCCGTCAGGGGGCTGTCATCCCTGGTACCTTAATGCAGTATGACACTGCCGCCACCATCGCACACATCTTCTCCCTTACCACTCCTCAGTCTTGGATTGGCCGTCCTGCCCTCTCCGCCTTTGAATAATCGATAATCATTGAAACGCTTACTCCCCCACTCCACAACTACTCTGAACTTTCAACTCATAACACACCTCCATGTCTACTCCTCTCATCATACTCCTTCTGCTCTTCGCCTTCGGCATCGGTGCACTTATCGTTTGGCTCGTCATGCGAGGCAAACTTAATGTGGCACACACTATACTTGACGAGCGTACAGCCGAAGGCGTGCAGTTTCAGCAAACCATCCGTGAACGCGAACAAGCTCTTGCCGAACTCACGGATGCCCGCCAGCAGTTGGCCATCCGCGTCGAAGTGCTTACCAACCAACTCGCCAATGAGCAACAGAACAGCCGCGAAGCTCTCGACAACCGCGAGCAGGCCGCCCGTATTGCCCTTGAGGCCCAAGAGCGACGTCACGCTGAGGCCATTGCTGCTCAACAGGCTCGCTTCGACGAGACGATAGCCCGTGTATCGGCACAGATGAAGGACGCCACTAATGAGATGCTACGTCAGCGGCAAAAAGAGTTTACCGAGGCCTCCGGCGAGAGCATCGGCGTTCTCGTCAATCCACTGAAGGAGAATATCGAAGAGCTGAAGCGCACTTTGGCCGAAAACAAGAACCAGCAGAGCGCTGATAGCGGAGCCATCAAGACCATCATCCAGCAGATGATGCAGTCGAGCGAAGAGGCACGGCGCAGCACCGACGAACTGACGAGAGTGTTCCGCAAGAGTAATAATGTGCAAGGCTTGTGGGGCGAAACAGTACTCGATGAACTACTTGAGAGCCAAGGCCTCACACGCGGCATTCACTACGATGTACAGCCTACCATCCGTGATGCCGCAGGCACAGCCGTAATCAGCGATGATGGCAGTCGCCTGCGCCCAGATGTCATCCTCCACCTCGACCAACGCCGCGATGTCATCATCGACTCCAAGGTGTCACTCGCTGCCTATATGGACTACGTCAACGCCCAAACTGAAGCCGAGCGCAAGCAGGCACTGGCACTCCATATCGCAAGTATCAAAGAACAGATCAAGAATCTCGCTTCCAAGGACTATAGCGCCTATATCAAGCCACCGAAGGTGAAGATGGACTACGTCATTATGTTTGTGCCCAACACAGGAGCGCTCTGGACAGCACTCGGAGCACAGCCTGACCTATGGCGCAAGGCTATGGATCGCGGTGTCTACATCGCCGATGAGCAGACGCTCTTCGCCGCCCTCCGCATCATCAACCTCACATGGACGCAGATTCGTCAAGCTGAGAACCACGAGAAGGTTTACGCCTTGGCTGATGAGATGATGGACCGTGTAGGGCAATTCATGAAGAAGTATCAGGCCATCGGCACTGCGCTACAGAAAGCACAGCAATCCTATGACGATGCAGAGCGCAAACTGTCGCCCTCGGGACAAAGCATTCTCCAGACGTGTGCCAAGCTGCAGCGTCTGGGTGCCAAGCCCTCTGACAAGAATCCGTTGCCTCAGATCACCGACATCGATGACATCCCGAAGTTAGAGGGAGAAAGCAGGGATGATATCATTCCTCAATGACTTCATGTTTGCTTCTACGTATATACGTATGAACCGATGCGTATATACGTAAGGGCTGATGCGTATATACATAAGAGCCGATGCGTATATTCGTAAGAGCCGATGCGTATATACGTAAGGGCTGATGCGTATATACGTAAGAGCCGATGCGTATATACGCGAAACATTGAGCGAACGGTCCCTTCATGCCGAGCGAATATTCGTGTGAGTGGAAAGACACTTATCTTTTCTCCATCCCTCTCCCCTCCTCCATAGTGTCGGCTGTTAAGAGTGTAGGACAAGTACTCTACAGGAACGACAAACGGACGCTGGGCGCCCGTCTGCTGAATTACCATTTCGTCGAAAAGATGCGTGGACTGACATTAAGCGAGAGCCAAGCCCAGTCCTGCCAACTCTTGTGGTTGCCGCCTTTCAGAACATCCATAGATGACGTTCCCAACATCGTGGAGTAGCCTGCTGTCAGCGTGGCATCCTTGGCCAAGCGGAAGGTCAGCTGCAGGTCGGCCTCATGTCCGAGGGCCTTGTCCAACCCAGACAACTTCTCCGCTGTCATGAAGTAGTGATAGGTC
>CADCOX010000195.1 GCA_902803195.1 uncultured Bacteroidales bacterium | reverse complement strand
TTATTATGGAAGCTTCGGCTATCACGTTTCCAACTTCTTCGCTGCTTCGTCGCGCTTTGGCACCCCCGAGGAACTGAAGGCTCTTATAGATGCAGCGCACGAGAAGGGACTTGCCGTGATTATGGACATCGTTCACAGCCACGCAGTGAAGAATGAAAATGAAGGTCTCGGCAATTTCGCCGGCGATCCCAATCAGTATTTCTATGAGGGTGGACGTCGTGAACATCCCGCATGGGATAGCCTTTGCTTTGATTATGGAAAGAACGAAGTCCTGCACTTCTTGCTCTCCAATTGTAAGTACTGGCTTGAGGAATATCATTTTGATGGTTTCCGCTTTGACGGTGTCACTTCCATGCTTTACTACAGTCATGGCCTTGGCGACAATTTCATGTCCTATGCCGACTACTACAATGGCAACGAGGATGACAATGCTGTCGCTTATCTGACTCTTGCCAACCTACTTATCCATGAGGTCAACTCACGTGCAATCACCATTGCCGAGGAGGTTTCGGGTATGCCCGGTTTGGCTGTTCCGTTCAAGGACGGAGGTTATGGTTTCGACTATCGTATGGCCATGAACATTCCTGACTACTGGATCAAGGTGATTAAGGAGTTGCGTGACGAGGATTGGAAACCCAGTTCGATGTTCTGGGAAGTTAAGAATCGTCGTGCAGATGAGAAGACTATCAGCTACTGCGAGAGTCACGACCAAGCACTTGTGGGCGATAAGACCATCATCTTCCGCCTTATTGATGCCGATATGTATTGGCACTTCAAGAAGGGCGACGAGAACTACAATGTCGAGCGCGGTATCGCTCTCCACAAGATGATACGTTTGCTCACTGCAGGTACGATGAATGGTGGCTATCTCAATTTCATGGGTAATGAGTTCGGTCATCCCGAGTGGATTGACTTCCCGCGCCAGGACAATGGTTGGAGCTATAAGTATGCTCGTCGCCAATGGAATCTCGTTGACAATCACGAACTCTGCTACCATTATCTTGGTGACTTCGACAAGGCTATGCTGAAGGTGCTGAAGATGCAGAAGGACTTCCAGAAGACCCCTGTCACAGAAATCTGGGTGAAGGACGAAGACCAAGTATTTGCCTTCCAGCGTGGTGAACTGCTCTTTGTGTTCAACTTCTCGTTCAATCGCAGTTACACAGGTTATGGCTTCCGCGTTCGTCAGGGTGCCTACAATGTTCTTCTGAACACCGATGATACGGCCTTTGGTGGCCATGGGCTCAATGACGACAGTATGCGCCACTTCACCAACTATGATCCTCTGCTCGCTCGCGAGAACAAGGGCTGGTTGAAACTCTATCTGCCTGCGCGCTCAGCCGTCGTGCTGGCTAAGTCGAAGGACGATTAAACATACTTGAATCAGACCGCCGCCTCGCGCGCGTACATTTATTATAATAAGCTCCACCGACATGATGTTGGTGGGGCTTTTATTTTCACAATAGGGAAAATCCCTTTCGCTTTAGGTTTTTTCCTTTGACAGGGTCACGAGAAAGCCATACCTTTGCAACGTCAAAAGAAATATAAACGTTGTTTAACCCTAAAAACCTACAGATATGAAAAAGTTATTCTCTGCACTCTTCATGAGTCTCTTCGCAGTTGTTACGCTGCATGCAATGGATTACGAGCAGGCTCGCGAGCAAGCTCTGTTCCTCACCGATAAGATGGCGTATGAGCTCAACCTCAACGACCAGCAGTACGAAGATTGCTACGAGATCAACCTCGACTATCTGCTCAGTGTGCAGACGGCCGATGACGTCTACGGCAACTATCTCATCTACCGCAATGCCGACCTACGTCACATCCTCTTCGACTGGCAGTACAGCATCTTCGCTACGACCGACTACTTCTTCCATCCTCTTCTTTGGTACCGTGGTGCTTGGTCGTTCCCCATCTATCGCTACTATACCTACGGCCACTTCTTCTATCATCGTCCCGCCGTTTACTTGCACTATCGTGGTGGCCATGGTCGACTTCACTTCAGCGCAGGCTTCTATGCATCGCGTCGTCCTCATCGTTGGAATGGTGGCTTCCGTGGTCACGATCGTGGCCCCATCGCTCATCGTGGCGATTTCGGTCGCGGTGGAGGTCGCAGCACGACTCGCTCTGGTCGTACTGGTCGCTTCGGTCGCGGAGACAATGCCCATAACAATGGAGTTGGTCACTCTCGCAGCGGTTACACGATTGGTAACAGCCGTACCTCTGGGCGTGATGCAGGTCGCTCACATGATGATGCCTATTCGCTCGGTCGTTCTGGCAGCAATCACTCAGTAACGGGTTCCACTCGTTCAGCTGGAAGCTTCAGCCGCAGTCATGGTGACAATAGTGTTGGTGGTTACAATCATCCCAGTTCTACTCGCACGACTGTTGGCACATCAGTCGGTCACCAGAGCTCCTCACGCTCAAGTTCATTCAGCAGGTCGAGTTCACGCAGCAGCTCGCTTGTAGGCTCCACGCCCTCTGTCAACCGTTCATCGCGCAGCGGTTCTTACTCAAGCAGTTCATCGCGCAGTTCCAGCAGCTTCAGCGGCAGCTCACGTAGCTCCAGCTTTGGCGGTTCACGCAGCAGCGGAAGCTTCAGCGGAGGCACGCGCAGCAGCGGTGGTTCACGCAGTGGTGGCTTCAGTGGTGGCTCTCATGGTGGCAGTTCTCGCGGTGGAGGTAGGGGCAGATAATCTTCTGCCAAACAATAGCATCGACGAATCCGTCGGGTGTACGCAGCCAATCGCTTAATCGGGCAGAGGGTGAGAAACCCAAGCGCTCGAACAGGCGGCTGGCTTGTTTGTTGCTCACGGCTATTGTTGCTGTCAGTTGATGCAGCATCAATCGGTGAGCATAGTCGCACAATTGTTGAACTGCTTTCTCGGCATAATGACGACCTTGATAGGCCGGCAATACGATCAATCCGATTTCTGCTCTTAAGTGTAAAGCGTCTGCATTGAACAAATCAGCCAACCCTACAGCCGTCCATATAGGTTCGTTCAACCCTGCGGTACCATTCGTATTCTCAAGTGCCGCTTCTATGACCAATCTCACTTGTCCATCAGCAAATAAATCATTCTGCGTCTGCTCGAGAAAGTTCCGTAATGCATAACGAGAGTAGGGGACTGTCGTACTGCCGTGTTGCCAAAAACGTTCATCGTTTTCGATTTCATAAAGCAGTTGCAGGTCCTCAGGCTCTAAGGCGCGCAAACGAATATCAGCAGAAGGTGTCATTAGGCAGAATCAGAGTATGGGTGACGGTAGAATAGGTTCCAATGATCAGGTGCATTCCGCGTTTGTGGCAAGACTGCATGCTCCGTAGCACCTCTTCGTAGAGATGGCTTTCGGCATCAGTTTGGAAAGCTAAGTACAAGGCTTTTGAGGCGATTTCGTTGCTGAGTAGTGTGATGTCTTCCACTCGTTGTGCTTCTACGCCAGCACGATGGCAGATGTCTGAAACATCATTCCAAGCCTCGTCAGAACCCACAAACAGGAGTCGTTCGGCAACACTCATCGGCTGCTCGGAATGGAATACGTGCTGCAGGCAAGTATGTAGCCGTTTGCGTATCCGGCGGAACGTTTGCCAGACCAATTCGATAGCTCCGCGGCAATAGACGCCAATCCGAATCAGCAACGCAGCCAGACGATAGCGCTGACGGAAATGCTTGTCGAAGAAAATCAGCATAGCATTGTAGAAACGATGAACGTATCGGAAACTGGTTTTCTGTGTCGACTCGCCTTTATAGTGCAGTAACGTTGCAGGAACGTACCAGTTTTGCCATCCGCCTTTGAGGATTCTATAACTCAAGTCGATGTCCTCACCGTACATGAAATAGTCCTCGTCCAGTAGCCCAACGGCATCCAATGTCGTACGTCGAAGCATCATGAATGCCCCAGAGATGACTTCTATCGGGTTGGCTTCATCACGACTGAGGTAGCTCATGTAGTATTTCCCGAATCGACGACTCTTGGGCATCAACGAGCAGAGGCCACTCATCTTATAGAATGCGGTCGATGGGGTAGGGAGGCCTCGACGCGATTCACGGGCAAACGAGCCATCGCGGTTGAGCATTCGTGCGCCCGTAGCTCCAGCTTCGGGGTGACTGTCGAGGAACTCAACACAAGTCCGCAGAGTGGTTTCGCCGACAATTGTGTCGGGATTCAACAACAGCACATATTCGCCCTCTGATGCCCGGATGGCCTGATTATTCGCGCGTGCAAAACCTACATTCTCCACGTTCTCCAGATAGTGTACGTTGGGGAAGAAACGCTTTGCGTAGGCCACCGAATCGTCGCTGCTGGCATTGTCAACCACCCATACATCGGCTTCCATTCCTGCAGTAGCGCGATGGACGCTGTCC
>CADCOX010000194.1 GCA_902803195.1 uncultured Bacteroidales bacterium | reverse complement strand
TTTCTGAGCAATAATGCGGGCATGGTATTCGATATGAGCCGACGATGTGATGTTAGAAGTCAGTTGTACTAAGTAGAGACGTCCACCAGCTTCCTCGAGATTTCCTTGACTCTCCAAATATTCGCTCACGGTAAGGATGTCGATGGGACGTTGCTGCACGCTCAACGACCGCACTGCCTCGTAGATGAGTTGATGGCGATGGTCATAAAAGGTCTCTGGCTTCAAAAGCTCACTCACCTGCGAGAAAGCGTCCTGCTCGATGAGCAAGGCTCCTATCACCGCTTGTTCCATCTCGAGGTTCTGCGGCTGCTGGCGTCCGTAAGCGTCCTCCGCAGGCGCTGCAACCTGACGAGTACGTGGGCTTGGGCGACGATTCGAATTGTTAGGCATCTTTTAATATTTATTAAAATTGTTAGCTTTTTTATGTGAATTTCTATAAATTGTTATATCTTCGCGCTGTCAATGGAGAAACATATCATCTATATCGGCATGGGCAGCAACGTCTCTTCGGCGGTGCGCATACTGTTGTGGGCGCGTCGCAAGTTGCGTGCATCCTTCGGTAGTATGGTCCACTTCAGCAAGCCTGTACTCACCGACCCTATCGACTACCCCTACCCCGACAAGTTCCTGAACCAAGTAGGAGCCATCGTGACGGACAGGCCTATGGTGGTAGTAGAGTCGCTACTGAAGAGCTTTGAGGTGCACATGCGCACGACTCGTCCGTCGACCGAAGGCCAAGTCGTATTGGACCTTGACCTCCTTTGGGTGGATGGCACGGTGATGCGTCCCAGCGACTGGGAGCGTCCCTACATTCAAGAGGGTGTTGCCGAGTTGCACAAGTGGGTTACGCTGGCTGACTCCGTGACGAATTGAACCGTTGAAGGAATCTTCGCTTACTCAGTACCGAATAGTTCGTCGAGGCCTACCGCTTCGTCTACTTCTTCGTATTGACGTACATCGTCTGTGACAGCACAGGGATCGAAGCCATCGGGCATATCGAACTGGTCGTTCTGGGTGTAGCTCAGCTGCGGGTCGGCATACACTTTCTGCAAGAACTTGGCACAGATGGGCAGAGATGCCGATGCACCCTGTCCATAGGCCATGCTATTGAAGTGGATGTCGCGCTCATCGCCGCCTACCCATGCACCGAAAGCCAACAGAGGTGTATAGCCCACAAACCATCCGTCGCTATTGTCGTTGGTCGTACCGGTCTTGCCTGCCAAGGGGGCAGTGATGCCGTAGCGATTACGCATACGCTGACCCGTACCGCCGTCGATGACACCGCGCATCATCACGATCATCTTGTAGGCACTCTCTTCGCTGATGACCTCATTCATGCGAGGCGTGAACTCTGCAACTACGTTGCCGTCTACGTCCTCGATGCGACTGACGAACATAGGAGCAGAGCGGATGCCTTTGTTCGCAAAGGCTGTATAGGCCGACACCATCTCCAGCACAGAGATATCACAGGGACCAAGGCAGAGCGACATCGAAGGGTGGATGTCCTGATTGAGGATGCCGAACTCATGCAGCAGACGCACGAAAGCCGACGGATTCAATTGGCTCATCAGATAGGCCGAGATCCAGTTATTGGACTGTGCCAAACCCCATTTGAGAGTAACCATCTGTCCGTAGCGGGCACGACTGCCATTGCGGGGGGTCCACGTCTGGCCGCCTCCCACTTGATAGGTCTGTTGCACATTAGGAGCGACGTCGCAGGGGCTCCATCCATTCTCCATGGCCAGCGTATAAAGGTAAGGTTTGATAGTAGAACCCACTTGCCTACGTCCGACGCCTGCCATATCATATTGGAAATGGCGGAAGTTGATGCCGCCGACGTAAGCTTTGACGGCTCCTGTCTGAGTGTCCATGCAGACGAAGCCCGAACGGAGGAAGCGCTTCACATACTTGATGCTGTCCATGGGTGTCATCGTCGTGTCGACATCGCCTGCAGGCGAATACACGGTCATCTCTACGGGCGTCTCAAAGGCTTTCTTAATCTCGGCATCCGAAGCGCCGTCTTGCTTCATCATCAGATAGCGTTCGCTCTGATGTACGGCACGCTGCAGGTCCTGCTGGGCCTTCTCGGCTGAGATATTGGAACCATAAGGCGCATTTGCTTTGCCCCGTCGTTCAGCATCGAACAAGGGTTGCAGATAGCCCACGACATGACTCGTCATGGATTCTTCTGCATAACGCTGCATGCGCGAGTCGATGGTCGTGAACACCTTCAGGCCGTCCGTATATATATTATAAGGTGTACCGTCTTTCTTGCGATTCTTGTTGCACCACCCGAACAGGGGGTCGGTCTCCCAGGCCAGGCTGTCCTCGTAGAACTTCTGGCCTTGCCACGAAGCGTAGTTGGAGCGTTCAGGTTTCTTGGCCATCAACATCGTACGAAGGTGCTCGCGGATATAAGTGCCTTCGCCTTCCTTGTGGTCGACACGATGGAAATCGAGCGTCAGGGGCTGTGCAGAAAGGGAGTCGACTTCGGCCTGCGTGAGATAGCCTGCCTTCAACATCTGCCCGAGCACGACATTACGTCTACTTAGAGCCCGCTCAGGAAAACGAATTGGATTGAAGTAAGAAGGATTCTTGCACAATCCGATGAGCAATGCACTCTCGTTGGTGGTCAGGTTCTTCGGTTCTTTGTTGAAATAGGTCTTGGCGGCTGACTTTAGTCCCACCGCATTATGCAGGAAGTCGAAGTAGTTGAGGTACATCGTGATGATTTCCTCCTTCGTATAGAGGCGTTCCAGTTGAACGGCAATCACCCACTCGATGGGCTTTTGCGAAAGACGTTCTTCGACACTCTCGGCCTGTGATGAATAGACCTGCTTGGCCAACTGCTGGGTGATGGTCGAACCGCCGCCCGCATTCTTCTGTCGAAGGATTCCACGCTTGAAGATGGCACGCATGAGTGCTCGGAAGTCTACGCCCGAATGTTCGTAGAAGCGAACGTCCTCAGTGGCCACCAACGCTTGCACAGTAGAGGGGGCTATGTCGTTATAGCTCACAAAAATACGATTGGCACGCGTATAGCTCCATGTGCCCAGTACACGCCCGTCGGCAGATATCACTTGCGAGGCAAACTTATTGACGGGGTTCTCCAACTGCTGCAAGTCTGGCATGTATCCAATATAGCCCTTGGCGATAGCCCAGAAGGCACCGCAAGCTCCTGCCATGAGCAGGAAGAGCACAATCCAAAGTATGATAATCAGTTTCTTTCGCATAGCCTAAACGTTAAACGTTGTACGTCAAACGATAAACGATTTTTTGAGGGAAATGGGTTGCAAATATAGTGCTTTTCTAACAAACAACAGACATGAAACGGCAAAAAAATAAAAAAAACGTGTTCGCTACGCATTCTTTCCCTTTTCTATGATGTGCATCCCAAACTTTTCCCTTATATTTGCCCGACAAATAAAGAGCACAGAGCCGCGTTCATCACCAC
>CADCOX010000193.1 GCA_902803195.1 uncultured Bacteroidales bacterium | reverse complement strand
GTCAAGGCGGGCATGTCCTGCACGAATTTCTCAACGAAGCAATTCGTGAGCACGTTCAGCGAGTCGGGGTTCATCATCTGCTTCATCGCATCGATGGCCGAAAGGCCCTCGTTCTGTAGGCTGGCCAACTCGTCGCGCGGGTTCTCCACTTGCCAAAGGCGCTCGTACATGCGCACCTCGGCGGGCAGACAATGGCCGCAACTGAGCCAATGGAGTGTCTTGCCCTTAATCTTGCGGTCGGCACCAGGCTGGCCGCTGCGCGTCTCGGGGTCGTAAGTCGCGTAGATGCACGTGACGTTGCCCTCGGCATCCACATCGAAGGGGTGTTCGCCCTCCTCGTTGCACTTGATGATGTAAGCATTCTTCAGTCGCACCTCCTTGCCAGGAGCCAGACGCATGAACTTCTTCTCGGCCACGGGCTGGAAGTCGTCACGCTCAATCCACAACTCACGCGAGAACTCAATCGTGTGCGTGCCATCCTCGGGGCGTTCGGGGTTGTTCAGGGCCTCCAACTCTTCAACCTGCCCCTCGGGGTAGTTGGTGATGACGAGCTTCACGGGGTTCACGACGGCTGAGACACGCGTAGCGCGTTGGTTAAGGTCCTCACGCACTGCACTCTCCAAAAGGGCGAAGTCATTAAGGGCGTCGTAGGTCGTATAGCCAATCTTGTCGATGAAGTTAACGATGCTCTCGGGCGAATAGCCGCGACGACGGAAGGCGCAAATAGTCGGCATGCGGGGGTCATCCCAACCGCTCACGAAGCCGTTCTTGACCAGCGCCAACAAGTTGCGCTTCGACATGAGCGTATAGTTGAGGTTCAGCTTGTTGAACTCGGTCTGACGGGGGCGGTTATCCTCGATGTTGTCAGTCTCTCCGCGCCACTCCTTCATCCAAGTGACAAACAGGTCGTACAAGGGGCGATGCTCCACGAACTCCAGCGTGCACCACGAGTGGGTAACGCCCTCGAGGTAGTCGCTCTGCCCGTGCGTGAAGTCGTACATCGGGTAGGCATTCCATTCCGAGCCCGTGCGCCAATGCGGGATGTTCAGCACGCGGTAGATGAGCGGGTCGCGGAAGAGCATGTTGGGGTGCGCCATGTCAATCTTGGCACGTAGCACCAACGTCCCAGGCTCACATTGGCCGCTGTTCATGAACTCAAACAGGCGCAGGTTTTCCTCGACGGGGCGGTCGCGGAAGGGGCTGTTGGTGCCCGGCGACGTAGTCGTGCCCTTCTGCTGGGCAATCACCTCGGCGCTCTGCTCGTCCACATAGGCGCGGCCTTGCTTGATGAGCCATACGGCGAAGTCCCACAACTGCTGGAAGTAGTCCGAAGCGTAGTAGATATTGGCCCACTCGAAGCCTAGCCAGCGGATGTCCTGCTCGATGGCGTTGACGTACTCGGTATCCTCCTTCTGGGGGTTGGTATCGTCGAAGCGCAGGTTGCACTCGCCGCCGTATTTCTTGGCAAGACCGAAGTCTAGCGCAATAGCCTTGGCATGACCGATATGCAGGTAACCATTAGGTTCGGGCGGGAAGCGCGTTTGTAGGCGGCCGCCATTCTTGCCCTCAGCGAGGTCGTTAATCACTTTCTGTTCGATGAAGGAAAGGCCGCGAGTATCGGACTCTCCCACCGCCCTCCCTGTTTGGGAGGGAGCTGTTACCTTTGAAGTATTGTTATCGTTCATATCTTGATGATGATTGTATAGTTATATTTTGATGGCAACCACTTTGGCGCTTGCAAAGCAGTTGGATTTCACTCAGCCCTTGCCGAAGGCTTTCCCCCTCGCCCTTTGGAGGGCTGGTTAGTGGGTGAGAATTTTCCCGAGAGGGGGTAGATGGTGAGGCATCGTCCCGTTCTTTATTTCGCGATTTTATCGCGAATCCCCCTCACCCCTCTAGCTCTTTCATCCGCGCCTGATACTGAGCAATATACTTGCCCAGGATGTCGAACTCGATGTTCACGATGGTCCCTTCGTGGATGGAGTGGAAGTTAGTATTGTCGAACGTGTAGGGGATAATGCAGACGGCAAACGTGTTCTTCGTCGGGCGGCACACGGTCAGCGAGACGCCATTGACGCAAACCGACCCTTTGTCCACCGTGAAGTAACCGCGGCTGACCATCTCGGGGTCCACGTCGTACTCGAACGTGAACTCATGGCTGCCCTCCTGGTCCTCGACGCGGATGCAACGCGCCGTCTGATCCACGTGCCCTTGAACGATATGCCCGTCCAAGCGGCCGCCCATCTGCATCGAGCGCTCCACGTTCACCTCATCGCCCACCTGGAGCAGACCCAAGTTGGAGCGCTCCAGCGTCTCCCGCATGGCGGTTACAGTATAAGTATCACCTTCGATGCGTACCACAGTGAGGCATACACCGTTATGCGCGATGCTCTGGTCGATTTTCAGTTCGTCCGTGAACGCACATCTGAGCGTGAAATGCAGGTTGTCCAACTCACGTTCTATAGCCACCACGGTGGCCGTCGATTCTACAATTCCCGAAAACATATTCTTTCGTTTAGCTTACGTTTGACGCCTACGTCTGTATCGCGTGCACCTTCGTTTTGAGCATACGCCCGTATCGCGCCTTCCTTCGTTTAGGCATACTTTCGTTTTACGCCTGCAAAGGTACAAAGAATTCTTGACTTTACGATTGTCATTCACCCTTTTCTTTCGTTTACGGGCAAAATTCTTCACTTTCTCCCCTCCAACGACGCTACCCTACCCCGCATACCTATATATGTACGTGCTTTCGCGTATATACGCGCAAGGCGAAGCGAATATACGCGCAAGGCTGAGCGAATATACGTGCAGGACGGAGCGAATGTACGCGGAGAAGGGCTAAGGGCCAACAAGTCGAAGGGACTCAAGGCATGCTGCCGAGAGGGGTTGTAGAGCACCCGTACGAATGGGCGGGGCACTACTGTGTCCAAAAGCCTAGAGACCTAAAAATAAGCCCAAAAGGACTATTGAAGCCTACCAATCCCACACGGGAATCACAAATGCATAAGAGGGCTGCCTATAATCAGGCGGCCCTCTTGCTTTCTGGATGCACTAAGGACACTACTTCAAGCTGAATAGCATGCTACCTCAACCTAAAAAGCCTGCTACCTCAGCATGAAAGTAATGGGCAGGGTGAAGCTGACGCGGACGGGCTGACCGTCCTGCATGCCAGGCTTCCAACGCTCCTCGAGCGAATTGACAGCCTGCACGGCTGCATCCTTAAGAGCGGAAACAGCCTCGGCACGTTTCTCTTCGGCACGCGCTTTCTCGGCCTCTTCGGGCGTGAGGTTCTTGTTGTAGGTGATGACCGCTACTCCGGTCATCTTATGGCCTTCAAGGTCCTGGACATCAGCCGCATGGACGTTTGATAGTGTGCCGTCGGCTTCAATGATGAAGTTGACCAACACTTGCCCCGTAACGCCATGAGCGACCGCCACTTCAGGATAGTGGACATGGGTGTTCAGAGCCCTATACAATGCCTGTTCGCCACCAGGGTACACGGGCAACTGCTCGGGGTCTTTCAGCACCTTCCCTGAAGGGGCATTCTTAGTCTTGATCTCGACGACGCCGTTGGCGCCGCGTGAGCCCCAAAGGGCGGTAGCAGCAGCATCTTGCAATACCGTTAAGCTCTCAATCTTGTCGGGAGTGATGTTCTCGAACTCCTCCTGCGTGACGACTTTTCCGTTCACGACGATTAAGGGGTTATCCTTCATAAGACCCGAGGCATTAAGCTTACTAATCACGATAGGCTTGGTGTCGCCATCGGAGAGTGCGAAGGCTTCCTGCTCGATTTCTGTGGCCTCTATGCCTTCGGCCTTCACTATGTCCGGTTCTTTCAAGGTAACAACTACCGCTCCGTCCCGACCATCATCGCCATAAATACTGACAGACGAAGTTTCCTTGAAGACCGTCACATGGTCGATTTGTTTGGGGGTGAGCTGCTTGAAGCTCTCTGGGCTGACGCGCTTGCCATCGACGATGATGAGCGGGTTCTTAACATTATCAGCTATGGTGCGAGCCAGCGAATCGATATTTGAAAGTAGGAGCAACGCGGCTGCTACGGGCACGTAGAGGGCATATTTGACCATCCCCGTGCGGCTGGTTCTGCGTAAGTTCATCATAATGATTCTACGTTTTAAGGGTAAGACATTGAAATTATTTGCAATCGTAGCTACGTTCTTTTGAATCGCGAAACCGAGGAGGCGGTATTGATAGGCCTTAAGGGTAGCATCCTGGGAGGGAGCTGAATCATCGACGCTATTGCAAACGGCCTTATCTGCGATGAATTCAAGGTTCATGCGCACTTCGCGCCGCATGATCCAAGCGGCTGGATTCCACCAAAATAGGATGCATACCAATCGGGAAAAGAGGATGTCCAGCGTGTGCCAACCTCGCACGTGAGCCTGCTCATGGATGAGAACCTCGCGCAACGTCTGCTCGTCCATGTCATCGTGGTGGACGAAAATCCAAGGGCCGAAAGAGAAGGGGCTGCAGGGACGCGGAAAACAGAAAAATGAAGGAAGTAGAGCGGAGACCTTTATGCGCACGCACGTACACCTCAAATAGATGATATAGGCGACCTGCCAAAGGAGTTTTAACGTCATCCATGCGACGGGAATAACGTAGACAAGCGCCCAAATAGCTATCATACCTACGAACCACAACCCACAACCGGGCTCGCTTTGCTCAACACCCATGGAGGCGACGCGCATGGCTGTGACCTCGAGCGTAGGTAGGACATGATGGGCATAGGCTTCGGCCATCCCCGTGGCTGCAGCATCGGCGGTCAGGAGTGCCTGCAGGTTGCACACAGGCAGTACGAAGGCGGTGACGTAGATGCCCCACAGCATCAGCCGACGCACACCAAAGAACGTGTCGCGATGCATCAGCACTTGAAACAGCAGACACAAGAGCGCCAAAATGAGGTTGAACTTGATCAAATATATCATGTTGGAAGTATGATGTGACGTTAAAAGCAGTCTTCAGAGGCTATTACTCCCCTCCTCATGGGCGGGGCGTTCTATCTCCTCGATAATCTCCTTGAGTTCCTCGGCGCTAAGCTTCTGTTCGTGGGCGAAGAAGGCGACGAGTTCCTTGATGGATCCGTCAAGGTAGCGGTCGATGAGCGCACCCAGGCGCGAACGGCCATAGTCCTTTTTCTCGACAACGGCCCAATAGACATACCCGCGGCCTTCGCGCCGATGGTCGAGGTAGCCCTTGCGCTCCAACGACTGAAACACGTTCTGTATGCCGTTGAGCAACGGTTGCGGCTCGGGGTAGCGCAGAAGCACGTCGCGGGGCGTACATTCGCCCAACTGCCAGATGTGCTCCAACACTTCTTCTTCCTTCTGACTGAGTTTAATCATCGTGATGAGTGATTG
>CADCOX010000192.1 GCA_902803195.1 uncultured Bacteroidales bacterium | reverse complement strand
TGTGGACGGCAGCTGTGATGGGCGCACAAAAGCGGGAACGCAAAGTGATGATGTTGGACGGTACGACTATGGATTTCTTCGTCGACGGACGAACAGCTCGCACCCGTGGAGGAGGGGGCGAACGGGTGTGTAGACTTTTGCAGTTCGTATGGCACTTGGCGCAGGCTGTACGCAAGGGAGAGCCCGCAGACTTAGACGCCTTGGCACTAGAACTCAACTATCTTCTTGAATGCTTTACGAAAGTATCAGCCGAAGGTTGAGAAGTTGAAAAGTTGAAAAGTTGAAAGGTTGAAAAGTTGAAAAGTTGAAAAGTTGAGAAGTTCTTGAGGTATCAAGCGACCAAAGGTCGAGCGCTTCGCAGAGCGAAGCGTCGCAAGCGCCGAGCGGAAAGGTGAATAACGAAGTAGCTTGTTATTTGACGATGACCTTGCGGCTGTTGATAATGAGGAAGGAACCCCGCTTGAGCGGAGCGACCACTTTGCGACCGAGGAGGTCGAAGACTGTCGTGGGCTCTGCACCTGCCTGCTCGGAATGAACGTCGCGAAGGGCGTCGGCAGCCCCAATGGGGATGAGCTGGAAGGGATAGGCCGTGAGCGTGGTGGCGGCTGCGGTCACCACGGTGCCGTCGGCAGCTACGCCCCAGTACTTGGGCGAGCGGTCGGAACCCGTGTAGAAGGCGATACGCTCAGAAGCCACAGGGCGTTTGGCATAGAACGGATAGTAGGCCGAGGAAACGAGTTTGGCGGTTGCTGTGAGGCGCAGACTGTCAGTATCTGCAAGGCTGACGAACCCATAACGATTCGTCGAGGAACGCTCAAGCCACCAACGCATCTCGGCAGGTGCGGTGGCAGGCGTCATGTCGACGGCAGCAGGCTCGAAGGTGGCGAGCTGGCCAGAGCCGTGAGCGGTGAGGTAGCGGCCTGTGGCGATGTCGCGTAGCAGGTAGGCTCCGGGTAGGAGCGGTTCGGCCTCGGCATCGTCCACGAAGACCTCGAAGGCGATGGTGTACGTCTGCCCACGGAGGGTGAAGGTGGCGGTGTAAGTGGCCGATGTCTGAGGATTGTCGAGCGTGAGCGTGGCCCCCGTGTCGCCTGTGCTCCACGTGACAGCGCTCTCCTTGACGGCCGAGGGGAGGGTGAGGCCGAGGGTGACGGGCTGACCCGCCTCGGTGACGATGCTCTGCGCCGCTACTGCAGCTGCTGTACCGCGTTTCACGTAAGGCTCGGCGGGCAACATCTTGATGTCGAAGGTGACGGAGGAGACGGCGCCGCCTTGGTTCTTGAACTCGACGGTGTACTGCGCATCGGCGGTGACGCTCTTGCTGAGGGTCTCGGTGGTAGCGCCTGTGCTCCATTTGTAGGTGCCCCAACCCACAGAGGGTGCGGCGGCAAGGGTGACGCTCTTGCCATAGAGGACGCTGATGGAGGAGGCTTCGACGGTGTTGCCGGCTACGGTGATGCGAGGCGTGAGGAGGTCGGGACGGCAGTCGCCCGAGGCGGCAATGGCGAAGGAGAGTTGGCTCTCGATGCCCCGGCCGTTGGTGTAGGTGACGCGGTAAATGCGGCTACGGTCGGTGGTGACTGTGATGTCGCGTGTCGTCTCGCCCGTGTCCCATCGCCAAAGGCCTGTGTCCTCTTCGCCCTCGGGCAACTGAGGCATCAACTTGAGGGTCTGCGCAGCGGGGACGGTGGTAGCATTGTTGACAGCATAGGTATTGACGAGTCCGCCTAACTCGTTGTGATGGATGAGCTTGCCATCGACCAGCTTGCGCGTACGCTCTGAGGAGAGGCTGGGAATGAGGTTGGCGTTGAGCGTGCCGCTATACTCCATCTGTGGCTTGAGTTCAGTTGGCACTTGCTCGAGCGGGCAGAGCTGAGGCTCGCGGGTGTTCATGAGCACGGAATAACCGAGGTGATCATAGCCGCCGCTGGTACCGCCCTGACCACCTTCATCGATGCCCATGTTTTTGTAGGACACCTCGGCAAAAGGCATGCGGACACCTTTGACACCCTCGTAGATACCGATGACCGAGCCCCAGTAAGGACGCATCTGTGCGCCGAGGGCAGGCCCTTCCATGACGTAGGCTCGCGAGTCGCTATAGTAGTAGCCGCTGCTGCCATACTGGTAGTTGGTCCAAGGGAGGTTGGCTACGCTCTGCGTCTGTGCCGCCACGTACTCGATGCCAGCGGCAAGACGATGGTCCATATAGGCGAAGAGGTCGTCGCCCTGACTCCATCCTACCTTAGCCATATCGATGGCGAGGCCGAGAGCCATGGCGGAGTGGCCCGTGTCGCGTCCGCTCTCATTCATCTGTCCGAGCATGCCGTAGGCTCCGGTCTCGAGGTCGGAGGCGACGGTGGTGACAACGAGGTTACCGAGGAACTCGGTGAGGCCGTCGTTCTTGATGGGCACGTCGGAGCGCTTGTCGCGATAGGTGCCGCACTGATCGTACTTGAAGTAGGACATGGCTTGATTGTAAATGAAGACATCGTCGCAGAGGATGCCGATCATGGCCACGCAAAGCGCGTTGCAGAGTCCCCAGTTGCTCCAATAGTGCCCAGGTGCCTGCCACCATCGGCCGCTGTTCTCCCAGGTGCCGTTGCGGCCGCGCAAGAAACCGATTGCCTTGGGGTACCAGACACTGAGCATCCAACGCTGGAAGCGCTGGAAGTCGCTGCTGTTCCAGCCCTCATAGTCGCGCATCAACTCAGCAGCCTGCGCGAACTGATAGCCATAGAGGCCGCTGGCAAGGGCATAGTTGCTGTCGCCGCTGATATCTTTGGTGGTGTTGGCCCAAGCCATGAGAACGCGCACAGCGGCGTCGGCATTGGCCTTGCTGCCTGCAATCTTCCATCGGAGTGCGTTCTGATAGGCCATGGCCGCACCACGGCAGGCATTCATGTAGTTCTCGCCCGTTCCGCCGCCACGAACGATGACTTCAGTGGGGTAAGTCTGGACGGACGATTGAGCATAGGCGGCGGCTGTCAGACGAGCATAGGCAGCCTTGACGGTGGCATTGCCCGCGGCCAATTGTGCTCGGACGCGGTCGAAGTCGGCTTGTGTATGGAGGCCTCCAGGGTGGACAAAACCGCGGTCGGTGTCGTAAGCAGGAGTCTGCGCTGCGGAAGTGAAGGGTTGCTGCAACAAGGCAACCAGCAGGACGAGGAGGATGTGAGTTCTCATATTATTAAACGGTAACGGGAACAATAACTTTTATATTTAACTCTGAATCATCAAATTCATCACTCATCTACTCAATTCTCTTTTCCTCTGACGACATCGCGTTCGAGGTCGAAGGGACGTGAGCCGATGTGTACGTCGTCGACGCTGAAACGATGGACGCGGTGTGAATCATCGTAGTCGTCGACTCGTGAAGGCATCAGGTTGCTGTCCGGCGTGTCATCATCAACCTTGATATGACGAAAATGGACGTCATCGATGCTACCGCCAGGGGCTCGGTTGTACTTCTCGCTGAAGAGTACACGCAGGTCAAAGATGCGGCCACGCTGAATGCCTTCGATACGGATGGAGTCGAAGGTGATGTCGCGAATGATATTCTGGTCGCCACATTGAACGGCCAGCAACCCTTGTTCGCGGCCATAGAGGATGTCGCAGTCATGGATGCGCACGCCACTGAGCACTTCGCCCTGTGGCGCACGGTCATCGCCGTGGGTGCCGATGTTCACGGGGTGCGCCACATCAGGCCAGAACACACAACGACTGATATCAAAGTCCTCGGAGCCACCCCAATACCACCAACGATGGTTGTAGAGCGCGATGCAGTCGTCGCTGGTGCGCAGGAAACAGTTCTCTACGCGGACGTGTCGGCAGCACATGAGGTCAAAGCCGTCGCTCCAAGAGCGAGCAGAGAACGATTTGATGTTGCGAAGCGTAATGTTTTCGCTTTGGCCGCCGAAGACAGTGTAATGCGCGGGATTGAGGACAGTGATGCCATCAACGAGCACGTTCTTGGAATAGGTAATCTCGATGCCGCGCAAAGGATGATCGAGGATTCCACGTCCGACGATGCG
>CADCOX010000191.1 GCA_902803195.1 uncultured Bacteroidales bacterium | reverse complement strand
CCTCTCTACGTATGGAGCCTGCTTGAAGGTTATGGACAGCCATGGACGCTCTTCTCTGAGACCAGCAATCCCTATCTCTTGCCACGCACCCAGTCGTTGAACATCGTCTGGTACAACAATGAACTCCTCGCCATCGGCAATGAGAAAACCTATATCAGCCACGACAACGGCATCACTTGGAAGGTTTATTCCAACCTAACACTGCCTACTGCCCTTTACGGCACAACACAGCCTCTTTCGGCCTTCGCTGAGGGTGAAATCATCTATGTCGTTTCGGGCGACCAACTATGGCGTGCTCGCCTCAACAGCTACGGCGAATAAGAACGCTCTTTGAAATCAGACAATGAGACTGTCCCTCGTTACCCTGCTTATCGCCCTCGCCACGACAGCGGTCAAGGCTCAAGACGGCGAACTGCTGGAATACCAGCAGGAGATTGGCGGAGGCATCGGTATGACAGGTTACTTCGCCGATGCGGGCAACAAGCTCTTCAGCGGACCCCTCGGCACCCTCATCTGGAGACGCAATCTCAACCCGCGTATGGTTGTCAAGACAAATCTGGCTTTAGGACGCTTCAGCGGCGATACCAAGGGGCTGTTCGTCCCTACCGATCCGCTCAGCGAGACTCCTGAAGGAGGCACGCCCTCACCCGACATCCATTTTGGTCGGACCCTCGTGGACCTTGGGGCTCAGTTTGAATTCAACTTCCTGGGTTACGGCATGGGAGCTGCCTACAAAGGACTATATCGTTGGACGCCCTATTTGCTCGGCGGAGCTGGAATCACGATGGCGTTCGGCGGTGGAGCTGACGCCACAGCGGGTCTCAACATACCGCTTGGCATAGGATTCCGTTATAAACTGCGTCCGCGGCTCAATATAGGCTTGGAATGGAGCGTCAACTTCACCACCTCCGACCGCCTCGATGACTGCGGCGGCCCGACGCACCTCAGCGACCCCTATGGCATCAAGAGCGGAATGTTCAAAAACAAGGACTGCTACACGAAGACCGTCCTCATGCTCACCTACGACATCTCGCCCAAGTACCGCAAATGCAACAATTAGCAAACAAGTAACTCTGTAATCACACATACAAACCACTATGGTTGAGCTCGATACAAACCGTATTCCCCAGCACATTGCCATCATCATGGACGGCAATGGCCGATGGGCTAAACAGCGCGGACTGCCACGCACAGCAGGCCATGCCGAAGGTGTGGAGGCCGTCAAGCGCATCACGGAAGAGTGCGTGCGCCTTGGAGTCAAGTTCCTGACCCTATACACCTTCTCCACTGAGAATTGGAACCGACCCGCCGACGAGGTCAGCGCACTCATGGGACTCGTACTGACAAACCTTGAGGAGCAGATCTTCATGAAGAACAACGTCCGCTTCCGCGTCATCGGTGACATTAAACGCCTACCAGCCGACGTGCAAAAGCGACTTTGGGAAGTCATGGAGCACACCGCCGACAATGATGCCATGACCATGGTCGTTGCCCTCAGCTACAGTTCACGTTGGGAAATCACCAAGGCCATGCAGGACATCATATGGGAACTCAAGCAGACTAACCTCACGCGAGCTACCATCGACCCGGAATCCATCACCGAGGAGGTCATCTCCAACCATCTCGAGACCTATTTCATGCCCGACCCTGACCTCCTCATACGCACCGGAGGAGAGCAGCGCATCAGCAACTATCTGCTTTGGCAAATTGCGTATTCCGAGCTTTATTTCTGCGACACTTTCTGGCCCGACTTCGACGAGCAGGCTCTGCAAACTGCCATCGCCGACTACCAGCAACGCGAACGTCGCTATGGCATGACCAGCGAACAAATTCAGCCCACTACTCCGTCTGCAGAGGAGAACGCCGAAGCTTCAAAACATACGAACTAGCAAATGAATAAGCTCTTTTCATATAAGTTCCTGACCGCCCTATTCCTTTGGTATTTGCTCCCCTCGCCTTTCACTGAGGGGACGGGGACAAGACTCTGCGCTCAAGTTCAGGAGCGCGTCGTCAACCCCGTCATCGACTACGCCCGAACGCCCCAGCAATACTACATTGGAGGCATTACCGTAGAAGGTGTACCCACCTACGATGACTACGTGCTCATCGGACTTTCAGGTCTGGCCAAGGGACAACGCATCACCATCCCTGGTGAAGAGATCAGCAAGGCCATTCGGCGCTATTGGAAGAATGGATTGTTCAGCAATGCTGCCATTCGCGTCGACAGCCTTGTGGCCGACTCCGCCTACCTCCATATCACACTCACCGCTCGTCCACGCATCTCTCAGATCAACTACAACGGTGTTAAGAAGAGTGAGCGCGAGGACCTCGAAACCAAACTCGGTCTCATCAAAGACGCCCAGCTCACGCCCAACATGCTCGACCGTGCACGCATTTGGGGTAAGAAGTACTTCGATGACAAGGGCTTCAAGAACGCTGAGATTCTTTTTGAGCAGAAGGACGACGTCAGCCAACCTGGCTATGTCATCCTCGATGTGAACATTGACAAGAAAGAGAAAGTCAAGGTCAACAGCATCAACGTCATCGGCAACAATGCGCTGACAATGAAGCAGATTAAGGGCTCACTTATCAAGAATGGCGCCTTCAAGAAGACTCACGAGCGCGGCCTCCTCAGCAGTTGGTTCCGTAGTAAGAAGTTTGTCGACGAAAAATGGAAAGAGGATAAGGAACGCCTCATCGAGAAGTACAATGAGTTCGGTTACCGCGACGCGCGCATCGTCTACGACAGCGTACTTCGTCACGACGACCGCACTGTCGACATCAACATTGAGATCGAAGAAGGACAGAAATACTACATCCGCAACATCGAATGGGTTGGTAATACGCTCTACACCACCGACCAACTCAACGAGCGACTCCGCATGAAGAAAGGCGACGTCTACAACCAGACGCACCTCATGAAGCGCATCAAGGACGACGATGACGCCATCGGCAACCTCTATTACAACCGAGGCTACCTCTTCTATAACCTGACACCCAACGAGATTAACATCGTCGGAGATAGTGTCGACCTTGAGATGCGTATCGTCGAGAACCAGCAGGCCTATATCAACCGTGTCATCATCACAGGTAATGACCGCGTCTACGAAAACGTCATCCGTCGAGAGTTGCGCAATAAACCCGGCGATCTCTTCTCCAAGGCCGCCCTCGAACGTTCCTATCGTGAAATCGCCAGTATGGGTCACTTCGACCCGGAGGCCATCAAGTACGACCTCAAGCCCGACCCCGACAACGGTACTGTTGACCTTGCATGGGACCTCACACCTAAGTCTAATGACCAGGTTGAGTTCTCACTCGGTTACGGTCAGACGGGTGTCATCGGTAAGATTGGCCTTAAGTTCAGCAACTTCTGCCTTGCCAACCTCTTCGCCAAGAACGGACTACGCCGAGGGGTCATGCCGCAGGGTAACGGCGAGACGTTCAGCATCAGCGGACAGACCAACGGACGCTACTACCAGGCCTACTCCATCAATTACCTTAATCCCTGGTTCGGTGGCAAGCGACCCAACTCGCTCTCCTTCTCGGCCTTCTTCTCCAAGCAGACCGATGTCAGCGATCGTTACTACAATTCTGCCTACTACAACTCCTACTACAACTATCTCTACGGCTACGGTACCAACTATGGCAACTACTACGAGAACTTCTACGACCCCGACAAGTTCATCAAGGTCTATGGTTTCTCGCTCGGATGGGGTAAACGCCTTAATTGGCCTGACGACTATTTCACGCTTTCAGCTGATCTCAGCTACACCCGCTACAGCCTTAAGGACTGGGAGTATTTCATGATTGCGAACGGCAACTGCAATAACATCAGTCTTAACATCAACGTCGCACGTACCTCTACCGACAACCAGATTTACCCACGCCGCGGTTCGGAATTTCTCTTCTCGGTCAGCCTCACGCCGCCTTACTCACTCTGGGATGGACGCGACTATGGCAACCTCGCCACCAATCCGCAGGCCAGCACCTATCAGGACGACCTCAAGAAAAAATACCAATTCATCGAGTACCACAAGTGGAAATTCAAGAGCCGCACCTTCACGGCGCTCACGGGCCACGACAAATGTCCTGTCCTCATGACACGTGTCGAGTTCGGTATCCTCGGCCACTACAATAAGAACAAACGCTCGCCCTTCGAGACCTTCTACGTTGGCGGCGATGGTATGAGCGGCTACTCCTACAACTACGCCACAGAGACCATCGGCCTGCGCGGCTACGACAACGGCTCGCTCACGCCCCGCGGCTACACAGGCTATGCCTACGACCGCTTCACCCCCGAACTGCGCTATCCTTTCATCCTTGGCAACTCCACCAACATCTACGGTCTTGCCTTCGTAGAGGGTGGTAACGCATGGAACTCCATCAAGGACTTCAACCCCTTCGACATGAAACGCTCTGCAGGTGCCGGCGTTCGCATCTTCCTTCCCATGGTCGGTCTGCTCGGTATTGACTGGGCATACGGCTTCGACAAAGTCTTCGGAAGCAAGACTTACGGAGGCAGCCAGTTCCACTTCATTCTCGGTCAGGAGTTCTAACAACACAACCTTTTTTAAACCTCAAACCCAAAATAGAGTCGTAATAGCAATATATCATCCTTGCTCCCTTTGCTGCGACACTATCGCAGCCATCATCCAACCTCTAATAATCAAACAACAATGAAAAAACTACTCACCATCTCACTCCTCGCAGCCTGCGCCCTCCTCGGCACAAGCCTGCCTGCCTCCGCCCAGAAGTTCGTGCTCATCGACATGGAATATATATTAAAGAACGTGCCCGCGTACGAGCGCGCGAACGAGCAACTCAACCAGATCTCTCGCAAATGGCAAGCTGAGGTCGAAGCCCTCGCTGCAGAAGCACAGCAACTTTACAAGACCTACCAAAGCGAAGCCGTCTTCCTAAGCGCTGAGCAGAAGACAGAGCGCGAAGGCGCCATTGTGGCCAAAGAGAAAGAAGCTGCCGAGCTCAAGAAGAAATACTTCGGTCCCGAAGGCGAACTCTTCAAGAAACGCGAGAGCCTCATGACGCCCATCAACGACGAGATCTACACCGCCGTCAAGGACATTTGCGAAGCCAAGGGCTACAGCCTCGTCCTCGACCGCGCATCCGATGCTGGCATCATCTTCGCCTCGCCAAAGATTGACATCTCCAGCGAAGTCTTACAGAAGATGGGCTACGGCCAGTAATCACTTGTTGTCAATAACCATCAAACCTATCAAATAACAAAAACAATGAAAAAAATTCTCATGATCGCCCTCCTGCTCGTTCCCATGAGCATGATGGCACAGAAATTTGGTCACTTCAACTCTGCCGAAATCGTTTCAGCTATGCCTGAGTATACCGCTGCTCAAAACGAGATTCAGACTCTTAGCAAGCAGTATGAGGATGACCTCAAGCGCATGCAGGACGAACTGCAGAAGAAGAGCGAGGAGTTTGAGAAGGAACAAGCCAACCTCCTCGATAATGTGCGTCAGCGTCGTCAGCAGGAACTACAGGACCTCTACAACCGTTTGCAGCAGACCTATTCCGATAACCAACAGGCCCTTCAGAAAGCTCAGGCCGAGAAGATGCAAGCCATCTCCGAGAAGATTACCAACGCTGTCAAGAAGATTGGTGAAGACGGTGGCTACGTCTACATCATGGACGTCACCTCAGGCATCCCCTTCATCAGCACAAAGCTCAGCACCGACATCTCCGCTGACCTCAAGAAAGCCCTTGGCATCTAATTGCTGAAGCACCATACGTTCAAGTCCTGCATGGGCCGCACATCTGCTGCCCGCAGCAGGACTTGAACCTCTTTTCAAAACTCTTCTTCTAACGCTCCATCACCCATGAAAAGATTCCTCTTCACCCTCAACACTGCATTACTCGTCGCCGTCGCCCTCAACGCTCAGGAGCCCACGGAACAAGCAGCTGTTCAAACACCCGAGCAGGCACCTGTAGCAACTCCCGCACCAGCACCGCCCACCAATCAATCAGCCGTGCGCGTTCCTCAGTTCGGATACCTCAGCTACAACGAGGTCTACAAGCAGATGCCAGAGTACAAAAAAGCGTGTGATGACTTTGCCGCCCTCAAGGCTAAGTACGATGCCGAAGCTACTCGAGCCGAGGATGAGTTCCAGCGCAAGTTCGCAGAGTTCCTTAATGGGCAGAAGGACTTCCCGCAGAGCATTATGCTCAAGCGACAGGCTGAGTTGCAAGACCTCATGGAGAAGAGCGTCACCTTCCGCAAGGAGACTCAACGCCTCCTCGCCGAGGCCGAAGCGCAATTGCAAGCCCCTGTCACAGAGCGCCTCAACCAAGTCATCTATGGTGTAGCCGGTCAGCTCGGTCTCATCTTCGTCCTCAACACCGACGGCAACGCAGTCCCCTTCATCCATCCACAGGTCGGCGTCAACATCACCGATCCTGTTCTCCGTGCTCTCGGCATCAAAGGCGACAATTAATCCTTTCCAGTCAGAACTCTGCGATTTCATCGCAAAGTTTCCTCCTGCACTCTCAATTAGCACTCTTTATTCATAACACTTAACTCTCCACTCATCATCTCACCTATAGGCATCTTCGACAGCGGTTACGGCGGTCTCACCATCTTTAAGCAGATTCGCCAGCTCATGCCCCAGTACGACTACCTCTACTTGGGCGATAATGCTCGTACCCCTTACGGTCCACGTTCCTTCGAGGTTGTCTATGAGTTCACCCTCCAGGCTGTCCGTCACCTCTTCGACCGCGGATGTCCCCTCGTCATCCTCGCCTGCAACACAGCCTCTGCCAAAGCTCTCCGCACCATCCAACAGCACGACCTACCCATTATTAATAACCTTAACGTTAACGAAAACGATAACTATTTTTCAACAAATAACGCAAACGGCACAGGAGGAAAGGTTAACGCTAACGTTATCGTTCCCGTTAAAAATGTTCCCGTTAAAAAGAACGTCCTCGG
>CADCOX010000190.1 GCA_902803195.1 uncultured Bacteroidales bacterium | reverse complement strand
GCAACAGGAGATGATCTCGCTTGTGCCTGAGCTGGGCAGCGAACGCGAAGATATGGTCGCGGTGTCGACACTTCTGCCCGCGAACACACTGGTAGTGGCCAAGGACCTCACGTTCGTGGCAGAGCGCATCGGACAAATCTGGGAGGAAGGCTTCTCGCAGCAAGCGCTGATGGAGGAGGCGGCGACGAGCGAACGCGAAGAGGCCGAGCAGTACCGCCGCCTGCGCAAGAACCTGCTGCTCATTGACGCACCGGCTTTCGAACGCGGTTTTGCCGACTTCCGACGCATCGAACTCAACCTGACAGCTACGGCCAAACCGCAAGCCAAGATTGCGTTTGACGTCACTCCACAACCGATTTTCCACAAGAACTTCAATCTTGTCACATCAGCCCTCGAAGACTATCTGCTCCGCGGCTATACCTTATATATATTGGCGGATTCCGCCAAACAGACTGAGCGCCTGAAGGCTATTTTCGAAGCCCCTCTCCCGACGTCCCCCGATGGCGGGAAGGCCAAAAAGCCTTCGTCGTCACAATCTCCAAAGGACAAGAAATCATCAGCGCCAGAGCGGAGTCTGTCGTCGCCCTCGCAGGGAGAGGCTGAGGAGGGGCTTACCTTCATCCCCGTCTCCAAGACGCTCCATGCCGGCTATGCAGACAACACGCTGAAAGTGTGTTTGTTCACCGACCATCAAATCTTCGACCGCTTCCACAAATACAACTTGCGCAGCGATCGTGCCCGCTCCGGCAAAGTGGCGCTCTCGCTGAAGGAACTGCAGGAGTTCGAAGTCGGCGACTATGTCGTACATGTCGACCACGGCATCGGACGCTTCGGCGGCCTCATCCGCGTGCCGCAGCCCGACGGGCGCATGCAGGAGATGATCAAGATCACGTACGACCATGACGACCTCGTCTACGTCTCCATCCATGCGCTGTATAAAGTGTCGAAGTACAAGGGCAAGGAGGGCGAGCCGCCCCGCATCAGCCGTCTGGGCACTGGCGCTTGGGAGCGCATGAAGGAGCGCACGAAGTCGAAAATCAAAGATATCGCCCGCGACCTCATCAAGCTCTACAGCCAACGGCGGGAGGAGAAAGGATTCAAGTTCTCGCCCGACACCTACCTGCAGAACGAACTGGAGGCCAGCTTCCTCTACGAGGACACGCCCGACCAGCTGAAGGCCACCAATGACGTCAAGGCCGACATGGAGCGCTCGCGCCCGATGGACCGCCTGGTTTGCGGTGATGTCGGTTTCGGCAAGACCGAGGTCGCCGTGCGGGCCGCCTTCAAGGCTGCTGTCGACGGCAAGCAGGTGGCCGTGATGGTGCCTACGACCGTGCTGGCCTATCAGCATTATCACACCTTCAGCGACCGCCTGCGCGACCTGCCCGTTCGCGTAGACTACCTGACGCGCGCTCGCACCGTCAAGCAGACGAAAGAGCTGCTTGCCGACCTGGAAGCAGGCAAGATTGACATCCTCGTAGGCACGCACAAGCTCATCGGCAAGAACGTCAAGTTCAAGGACCTGGGGCTGCTCATCATCGACGAAGAGCAGAAGTTCGGCGTCGCTACGAAGGAACGCCTGCGGCAGATGAAGGTGAACGTCGACACGCTGACACTGACGGCTACGCCCATCCCCCGCACGCTCCAATTCTCGCTCATGGGGGCCCGCGACCTCAGCGTCATACAGACGCCTCCGCCCAACCGCTATCCTATTCAGACCGAGGTGCATACGTTCTCGCCCGAAATCATCGCCGAGGCCATCGGCTTCGAGATGAGTCGCAACGGGCAGGTGTTCATCGTCAACAACCGCATCTCGGGACTGCCTGAGTTGGAGCAGCTAGTACACAAATACGTTCCTGATGCGCGCGTAGCCGTAGGCCACGGACAGATGCCGCCCGACCAGTTGGAACAGGTGATGATGGCCTTTGCCTCCTACGACTACGACGTCCTCATCTCCACGACCATCATCGAGAGCGGCTTGGACATCCCCAACGCCAACACCATCATCATCTGCGGCGCCCACAACTTCGGGTTGGCCGACCTCCATCAGATGCGCGGCCGTGTAGGACGCTCCAACAAGAAAGCGTTCTGCTACCTGATGGCGCCGCCCTTGGCTGCCCTGCCGCAGGACACTCGCCGACGCCTGCAAGCCATCGAGAACTTCTCGGACCTGGGCAGCGGCATCCACATCGCCATGCAGGACCTCGACATCCGCGGAGCCGGCAACCTGCTGGGCGCTGAGCAGAGCGGCTTCATCGCCGACTTAGGCTATGAGACCTACCAGAAGATACTCTCCGAAGCCGTCAAGGAGTTGAAGAACGACGAGTTCAAGGAACTCTATGCCGAACAGGTTGCCTCGGGCGAAGTCACGTCGGGCGATGCCTTCGTCGACGAGTGTCAGCTGGAGAGCGACCTGACGATGTCATTCCCAGAATCGTTTGTGCCAGGCTCGACGGAGCGCATGCTCCTCTATCGCGAGCTCGACGGACTCGAGAGTGACGATGCCGTCGAGGCCTTCCGCCGTCGGCTGCAGGACCGCTTCGGTCCCATCCCCGAGATGGCCGAAGAACTCATCCGTGTCGTACGCCTGCGACGCCTGGGCAAGCACTTCGGCGCAGAGCGCGTCATGCTCAAGAACGGACGCATGCGCCTCTATTTCGTCAAGGACGACGACTCTCCGTTCTTCCAGAGCCCGGCCTTCGGACAATGCATCGCCTATTTCTCGCTTCATGCTGCCGACTGCCAACTCGACGAGGTCAAAGGGCGCCGCTCGATGCTCATCCGAGGCGTCAACACGGTAGCCGAAGCCTGCGCCGTACTCGAGCAGATACAGGCTATGCCTGCTGACATCGCCTGAGCCAAAAGTGACTTGACACATCCTGCTCACGCCCACTACCCAAGCACTCCCCTACCCCTTAACTCTCGAACAGACAGTTCAGTTCGCTGCCCTAGATGACGAAAAAAGCGTCCCCGACAGCAGAAAGTTGTGCGTTTCGAGGGCACGAACAGAAAGTTTTCACTACCTTTGCACCGCAATTCCTAAAAAGCAAACACATCATGAGCCAAGAGAATCAGCAATTATACACTATCCTGGTGTTCTCCGAGAACATTGCAGGTCTGCTGAATCAAATCACCGCCGTCTTCACGCGTCGACAGGTGAACATCGAAAGCCTCAACGTGAGCGCCTCCAGCACGCCCGGCGTCCACAAGTACACCATCACCTGCTACTGCACGCTCGAGATGGTCAAGATGCTGAAGGCGCAAATCGAGAAGCGCATCGACGTCCTCCAAGCACGCTTTTTCACCGACGACGACATCTTCATCCTCGAGTCGTCATTGCTGAAAATCTCCACTCCTGCCGTGCTCGACAACCCTGACGTATGCCATATCATACGTGAGCATGGCGCTCGCATCGTAGAGGTCAACCCCACCTATAGCGCCATCGAGAAGACGGGGCGTACTGAGGACATCCTCTCGCTCTTCGACGCCCTCAACCGCCTCGGCGTTGTACGCCAGTTCGCCCGTTCAGGGCGCATCTGCATCACGCGCGGTACACGCGAACAACTCGACGACTATCTGGCTGAACGCGAGAAGGAGAAAGAAAATGGAAAAAGTTGAAAGATACAGCTTCACCGTTGAGCCTTTCCACGTCGATTTCACGGGGCATCTGTTCATGGGCGTGCTGGGCAACCATCTGCTGAATGCCGCCGGACGCCACTCGCACAACCGCGGGTGGGGTATCGACCAGCTCAATGAAGTGCATTATACGTGGGTCCTCTCGCGCCTGAGCATTGAATTGGACGAGATGCCTGCGCAGTACGAGCACGTCGAGGTGGAGACATGGGTGGAGAGCGTCATGAAGCTATTCACCGAGCGTAACTTCCTCATTCGCAATGCTGACGATGGCCGCATCTATGGCTATGCCCGCAGTATCTGGGCGATGATTGACGTCGAGACGCGCCAACCGTCCAACCTCCTCGAACTGAAGGACGGCGACATTCTGCGCTATGTGTTGACAGCCGACGAGAAGCCTTGCCCCATCGCCAAGCACGGCCGCATACGCCTCAGCCAACCCGAGCATCTGCGTGACGTCGACACCTACTACAGCGACGTCGACATCAACGGGCACATCAACTCCATCAAATACATCGAACACATTCTCGACCTCTTCCCCCGCTCGACCTTCGAGCTGCATCACATCCGCCGCTTCGAGATTGCCTACAAACTCGAGAGCTATCTCGGCGACACGCTCAGCCTCTACGGCGAGCCCTCTGCCGAAAAGCTGTCCGATGGGCAGCCTCGCAGCTGTCAGGTTGAGATTCGCAAGCATGTAGGCGCTCCTGCCAAGCCTGCTGGCGAGACGATCGTACAAGCCCTGATAGCCTGGGAATGAGGGAGAAAGAAACTTTATTAATGACGAGTGACGAATCTCGCTTCGCTCGGAATGACGAATACAAGTTACCTGCACATTCAAAAGGCAATCCTTATTCGTCATTCGTAATTCGTCATTCGTCATTAATAATTTGTCATTCCTTATTCGTCATTTGTCATTCGTCATTTGTCATTTGACATAAGCTTTTTTCGTATGAAACGACTTTCACTTTGGCTGATTGCAGCCCTCTGCGTAGCAGCTATTGCCCTTTACGCTGCCCATCGCATCGACCAATGCCACGCCCCTGCCATCGACCCTGCCGCCGATGACAGTCAGTTCGTCACCCTCACCGATGTCATTCCCGATGCCATCCTCGAGATTCGGTACTTCGGCACCTACAACTTCGTGGGCGCTCGCATCGATGGCTATCTCGCTCCCATCGCCATGATGACCCGTCAGGCTGCCGACAGCCTCCATGCCGTCAGCGACGACGTGAAAGCCCTCGGCTATCGATTGAAGATCTACGATGCCTACCGCCCTCAGATGGCTGTCGACCATTTCGTACGCTGGGCCGAGGACGTCAACGACACGCTCATGCGCACCTATTTCTACCCCAACGTTCCCAAGGACGAACTCTTTGAGCGCGAATACATTATGGCGCATAGCGGACACACGCGCGGTTCAACGGTCGACCTGACGCTCTTCGACATGAACACCGAGAAGGAATTGGACATGGGAGGCACCTTCGACTGGTTTGGAGTTGAGAGCCATCCCGACTTCGGCGGCAACCCCGACACGGGCGAATACACTCCCAACAGCGGCATCACCGCCGAGCAGTTCGCCCATCGCATGATCCTGCGCCGCGCCATGCTCGCCCACGGCTTCAAGCCCATGGACACAGAGTGGTGGCATTTCACCCTTCGCGACGAGCCCTTCCCCGACACCTACTTCACCTTCCCCGTGAAGTAACGGCCAACCACCCTTGACGCGGAAAGAACGCGCTCGCGCTTTCGTCCCCCTTTATTCTGCCTTCGGTTTAAAGACCCCCGTTTACGCGTATATTCGTTAACGCCTTTGCCTATATTCGCAAAGCCCTACACGTATATACGTGAAGGGCTACGCGTATAGTACGTGAAGGGCTGAGCGTATATACGTAAAGAGCTGAGCGTATAGTACGTGAAGGGCTACGCGTATAGTACGTGAAGGGCTACGCGTATAGTACGTAAAGGGCTACGCGTATAGTACGTAAAGGGCTACGCGTATTTTCGCAAAGCCTTACGCGTATAGACGAGTAGATGATAACGCTTTATTGTTTTCTGGTTCTTTCATCTATCGCATTATCGCTTTCTAAAGGCCACTTTTATTGTCATATTCATTCACTATTATTCACTTTTTCAGTAAATAGTTTGGCCATATTGGCATTTTCGAGTATCTTTGCAGCGAACTTTTAAAGTGCCTAAAACAAGATAGTTCTGAACTTATTCTGTCGAATCAAAAGAAAATGGCATAGGAGTTCTTGAAGTATCAAGCGAGCAAGATCGAGCGAAGACGAATGCCTTGTAAACTGCCATTCAACCAAGAGATAACAACCTATAAGTGTATCGTCTTAACTTCTTAACTTCTTATCTCCTTATCTCCTTATCTCCTTCCTAACAACCGAACCTTAAATAGCATAAACTAACAGTGAGCTTCTAATATGAAAAAGAAATCATTATTCCTTCGACTGGTCGTTCTCTTGGCGACCATGATCAGCGCTCTCGGCATCAACGCTCAAGAGCCCTATGCTGTCTACACGTCGGACAACACAACGCTGACGTTCTACTACGACAACGACCGCAGCAGCCGCACGGGAACGACCTACGACTTGAACGAGGGTGGCGTCGAACCCGCTTGGGTAACCGATTTTACCAACGCCAATGTGAAGCAAGTGGTCTTTGACCAATCATTTGCTAGCGCCCGTCCGACAAACACCGGCCATTGGTTCTACGAAATGAAGAAGCTTGAATCCATCACTGGCCTGGAATACCTGAACACCAACGAGGTGACGCGAATGGATTTCATGTTCTATCACTGCTATAAGCTGACGAGCCTGAACTTGGAAAAGTTCAACATCTCGAAGGTGACCGATATGAGCGAGATGTTCAGAGGTTGCAGCGCCCTGCAGACCATCCTTGTGGGCAATGGTTGGAGGCTCTCTGACGAGGCTCTCATCGCCTCCAGGAATGTGTTCAAGGACTGCGACTCGCTCGTGGGAGACAAGGGAACGGCCTACGATGCCGCCCATGTGGATGCCGACTATGCCCGCATCGACGGAGGCACCGACAACCCGGGCTACCTCACCCGAGGTACTCATGCCTATGTCTGCTATTCGCCCGAGAACACCACGCTGACGTTCTACTATGACTGCCTGCGCACCACCCGCCAGGGCACTACCTACGACCTTAACGAGGGAGAGAGCCAGCCCGGTTGGTACGCCGACGAAAACAACGCCGATGTCACCAAGGTGGTATTCGACCCCACGTTCACCGATGTCCGCCCGACAACGACCTATGCTTGGTTCGCCAATATGCAGAACCTCGAAAACATCGAGGGCATCGAATATCTGAACACCAGCGAGGTGACCACGATGGCCTGGATGTTTGCGAACTGCAAGGACTTGACGGACATTGGCGTGAGCCACTTCAACACGGCCAAGGTGACCACGATGAACAACATGTTCGGGAACTGCTGGGGGCTAACGAGCGTTGACTTGAGCAGTTTCAGCACCTCCGAGGTGGCCAACATGAACAAAATGTTCTTCAACTGCAAGAATCTGCGGACCATCTATGTGAGCGATGGCTGGAACACCGACGCCGTGACAGACTCCGAACGGATGTTCGAGGTATGCGACAAACTCGTGGGCGGCAAGGGCTCGAAATTCGATGAGAACGTCATCGACAAGACCTATGCCCGCATCGACGGCGGCACCGGCAGCCCGGGCTATTTGAGCGATATCGCTCCCGCGCCTTATGCCTGCTATACGGCGGACAATACAACGCTGACGTTCTACTACGACAACCTACGCAGTCCTCGACAGGGCGCGACCTACGACTTGAACCAGGGTGATGACGAGCCCGGCTGGTACGCCGACGGATACAGCACCCAAGTCACCCATGTGGTCTTTGACCCCTCATTCGCCGATGCCCGCCCGACGACTACCTTCCTATGGTTTTACTGCATGAATCAGATGGAGTCCATCACGGGCTTGGAGTACCTGAACACCAGCGAGGTGACATCGATGGCCGGGATGTTCTCCAGCTGCAGG
>CADCOX010000189.1 GCA_902803195.1 uncultured Bacteroidales bacterium | reverse complement strand
GTGCGTGGGCGTCGCCATCGACGACTATCTGCGCATCTATAGCAAAACGGCCGCGGCAGACAAGATTACGTTCAAGGCCTTTGACCTTACCAACGAACGTCCGCTTACCGTCCTCTCCGCTAGCCGCGATGTCATCTTCGCCGACGGCACCGTTGTAAGCACGCCTGATGACCCGATCATCCTCTCGTGTCAGTTGCTCCGTGGCGATGTCAACGGCGACGGCAAGGTAACCATCGCCGACGTGACCGCCCTCGTCAACATCATCCTGGGCAAGGCCTCTGACATCTACAACGCAGCCGACGTCAACACAGATACCAAGGTGACCATCGCCGACGTGACGGCGCTCGTGAACATTATCCTTGGCAAATAATAGGGGCCTTCAGGTTCCTGAGTCCAAAACGTGAATGAGATACGCCAAGATGCGTATCCTCTCATGAACAACAACGGCAGCTATGGTTTTCAAATCCGTAGCTGCCGTTATTCTGTAAACTTGCAAATCCTTAATTGCCGTTGCTCTGTCAGTTGACCTCGATGAGGACTTCGGAGAGGGTCGGGTGAATGTGGACCGTCTCGCGTAATTGCTGTAACGAGGCGCCGAGGGTGATGTAAGCGGTGACTTCCTGCACAAGGTCTGCTGCATGTGCGCCGTAGATATGGCAACTGAGCAGGCGGCCTTCGCCAGGCTCGCAGCAGAGTTTAACCATTCCCTCAGTCTCGCTCATCGCAAGCGCCTTACCGTTGGCACGGTAGAAAGCTTTATGGCATTCAAAGGGTATGGCGGCTTCCTTCAACTGATCTTCGCTTGGGCCAACGCTGGCGGCTTCGGGGTTGGTGAAGATGGCGGCAGGCATGACGTCGAAACGGATGTGATCCTCGCGACCGAGGATGCGGTTGACGACGTGGTGGCCTTGGAACTCTGCCGCATGAGCTAGCATTTGTCGGCCGTTGACGTCGCCGATGGCAAAACATCTACCATTTGACGATTTACAATTTATGATTTCAAAATTGTCATCGACAGGAATGGCGCCGTTACGTTCCAAGGTGATGCCGAGGGCTTCGAGATTCAGTCCTTCTGTGTTGGGCTTGCGACCCGTTGCCATCAGCACAACATCGGCTTCCACACTTTCCTCTTGCCCTTTCTTGTTAGCAAAATAGACTGTGCCGTCGACAATACGCTTGACGCCGCATTGCATGTTGAATCGGATGCCTTGTTTCTCCATCAATTTTCGCAGGCGCTTGGCGATGTCGCTATCGATAGCGGGCAGACATTCCTTCAGGAATTCCACAACCGTTACTTCAGAACCGAAGCGGTTGAAGACACTGGCGAATTCCATCCCGATGACTCCAGCTCCAATGATACATAGGCGGCGGGGCAGTTCTTTCAATGCGAGCAGGCCTGTGGAATCCACTACGCAAGGGCTATTCACGCCTTCAACAGGGATATACTTGGTCGAAGACCCAGTGGCGATAATGATGTTATCGGCCGAGTAGCGCTGACCACTGGGCGTCTCTACCGTGTGGCCATCGACGAAAAAGGCGCGCTCGCGCACAAGGGTGATGTTGGGGTGGGAGAGGAGTGTCTCCACGCCCGAGCGCAACTGCTCCACCACCTGAGGCTGGCGCTCGATGGCTTCGGAAAAAGTGGCCGAGTGGACATAGGTCTTGGTCGGGATGCAACCTACGTTGAGGCAGGTGCCGCCTACGTGCTGCTGTTCGAAGATGCTGACTTGGAGCCCGTTTTGAGCGGCGTGGATGGCGGTCTTGTAACCGCCAGGTCCAGCGCCGATGATAATCAGGTTGCTCATGCTTCCAAAGATTTCCAATACGTAGTAATCGGATGCTTAGCTGCCAATACATCGTCCACGCGACCGATGGGGGTGTTATGGGGAGCTGTCTTTACCATCTCGGGGTCGCTCTTGGCTTCGGCTGCTATCGTGTGCATAACGTCGATGAAGGCATCGATGGTCTCCTTGCTCTCGTTTTCCGTTGGCTCAATCATGAGGGACTCATGGAAGAGGAGAGGGAAGTAGATCGTAGGAGCGTGATAGCCGTAGTCGAGCAGGCGCTTGGCAACATCCATCGTGGTGACGCCTGTGCTCTTGTCAACGAGACCGTCGAAGACCACCTCATGCTTGCACAGTCCCTCGATGGGAAGGAGGTAGTCGTCGCGCAGGCGTTCCTTAATATAATTAGCGTTCAGTGTAGCCAACGGACCTACGTTCTTCACGTTCTCGCGGCCGAGAGTGAGGATATAGGCATAAGCCTTCAGCATGACACCGAAGTTGCCGAAGAAGTTGCCGACAGAGCCGAGTGCACCTTCAGGCGCCTCAACATGGAACTGCTTCTCTTCGTCGTCGAAGACAACGCGGGGCGTAGGCAGGAACTGTTCGAGTCCCTTGCGAACGCCGACGGGACCGCTACCAGGACCGCCACCGCCATGAGGTGTGGAGAAGGTCTTATGGAGGTTGATGTGCATGACATCGAAACCCATATCCCCTGGACGGCACTCGCCGAGGAGGGCGTTGAGGTTGGCACCATCGTAGTACATCAGACCGCCTGCCTTATGCACCATCTCAGTAATCTCCAATACGCGAGGCTCGAAAATGCCGAGCGTGTTGGGATTAGTCATCATCATCGCAGCCACCTGGTCGCCCATCTCATCAAGGAGCTGGCGGACATGATCCACGTCAACGGTGCCATCGGCAAGGCTCTTGACTTCTACGACTTCAAGCCCACAAACAGCTGCGGAAGCAGGATTAGTGCCGTGAGCCGAATCGGGGATGAGTACCTTCGTCCTGATCTCGCCGTTTGCTTCATGGCAAGCACGGATGACCATCAAACCAGTTAACTCGCCGTGAGCACCAGCACAAGGATTCAGCGTAAACTCGCTCAGTCCTGCAAGTTCGGCGAGGGACTGCTG
>CADCOX010000188.1 GCA_902803195.1 uncultured Bacteroidales bacterium | reverse complement strand
TCTCGAAGCGAGCAAAGGAACGGACGCCAATGATGTCGCAATAGGAGGCCATCACGGGAATGGCTTCCAAAAGGTGCTCACTCTTGTCGCCGTCCATGATGACACCACGCTCGGTCTCGAGTTTCCACGCACCTTGGTTCACGTCGAGTACGATGACGTTCATGCCGAGGTTCATGGCAGCCTTCTGCGTGGAGAGGCGCGTGCGGAGCGAGTTATTGAAGAAGATGAGCAGCGCTGTCTTGTTGCGACCAAGGTGCTGCCATTGGAAGCGGTCGCGCTTCACTTCTTGTGCTTCGGCGAGTGCTACCTTGAGGTCGCCGATGTCTTGTACGTGTTGAAATATTCTCATGTTGTCTATGGGCGAGTCTGTCCCTCACCTTTAATGATCCATTTATAAGTCGTTATCTCTTCGAGTGCCATAGGCCCACGGGCATGCAGTTTCTGCGTGCTGATGCCAATCTCTGCGCCCAGCCCGAACTGTCCGCCATCGGTGAAACTGGTGGGGGCGTTGTGATAGACACATGCAGCATCCACTTCCGTGAGGAATCGACGGGCGGCCTCTTCATCCTCAGTTACAATGCTTTCGCTATGACCAGATCCATAGCGAGCGATATGCTCGAGCGCTTCGTCCAAGCTATCGACGACCTTCACCGCCATGCGCAAGGAGAGAAATTCGGTGCCAAATAAAGACCCCTCTACATCTCCCCGTGAGGGGAGACTTGCATGTCCGTCTGCAAACTGCGCGCAGCCACTCTCCTCACAGGCGGGAGTGGTCGGGAGTGGGTCTTCCATCAAGACATCCACACCTTTTTCATAGAGCGGTTCCAAAATCTTCGGCAGGTCGGCGAGGCGATCGCGATGGATGATGAGGCAGTCGAGGGCGTTGCAGACGCTGACGCGGCGCGTCTTGGCATTCACGACGATGGGAATGGCCTTCTGGAGGTCAGCGGCACGATCAACGTAGCAATGGACGACGCCAGCTCCCGTCTCGATGACGGGGACACGGGCATTCTCGCGGACATAGTTGATGAGTCGACTGCTGCCACGGGGAATGATGAGGTCCACCACCCCACGAGCTTGCAGCAGACGGTCGGTGTCCTCATGGCTGGTGAGAAGTTGGGCGCACTCGACAGGAAGGTCGTTGCGCTTTAGCACTTCGTGAATGAGGGCAACGATGGCTGTGCAGCTATCCTTAGCATCGCTCCCGCCCTTGAGGACACAAGCGCTCCCTGCCTTCAGGCAGAGGGCGAAGCAGTCGAAGCAGACGTTAGGGCGCGCCTCGAAGATGATGCCGATAACGCCAAAAGGGACACTCACCTTGCTCAGTTCCAAGCCGTTAGGCAGGACGCTGTGCTTCAGCACACGGCCGAGGGGGGAAGGGAGGGACGCCACCTTCCGAAGGTCGGCAGCGATGTCGCGGAGCCGCGCCTCGGTCAGTTGGAGGCGATCGTAGCGAGGATCTTCCTTGTCCATTCGAGCCAAGTCGAGGGCATTGGCCGAGAGGAGGGCTGGGATGCGCGACTCGGTGGCATAGGCCAGGTCAAGAAGGATGGCGCTACGGGCAGCATCGGTGAGGCGGGCGATATAGCGAGAGGCGGCACGGAGGGAGGGACCCGTCGACTGAATCGACGGGCGCTGTCCCTGAGTAAAAGGCGTTTGCGGAGTGCTCATTGAGGGTAGATAGTGGATGCTTTATGAAGGGAGGGCGCTTATTGCGGGAGGAAATGCGTGAAGCGGAGGGTGTCGGGGTGCCAAAGTAGGTCGGTGATGACGTTGTCACGCTTGCCGTTAGCGATAAAGACGTGGATGCCTTCGGCAGCTACCGCTTGCGCCGTATTGTATTTACTTTGGATGCCTCCGCGGCCTGCGCTGGAGCGTTCGTCTTGCAAGTAATGGCTGAGGTCTGTGCCGAGCGGCACTTCACGGACGACTTCACTGGAGGCATCATCAGGCGAACCCGTAAAGATACCGTCGATATTGGAAAGGATAATCAATGCCTGACACTGCATCATCTTGGCAACGAGTCCGCTGAGTTCGTCGTTATCTGTGAACATCAGCTCAGTGACGCAGACGGTATCGTTCTCGTTGACAATTGGCAGCACACCATGAGCGAGCATAGCCGTCATGCATTGCCGCTGGTTGTCGTACTGCTCGCCGGGCTGGAAGTTCTCTTTCATCGTCAGCACCTGTCCGACGTGTATGCCATGGTCACGGAAGAGGTCGACGTAACGCCCCATCAGCTTAGCCTGTCCTACGGCAGAGAACAACTGACGCTGCTCAACGCCATCCATCTGTGCGGTCTCAGTGGCAGGCAGATGCAGTTCGCTGCGTCCGCTGGCCACAGCACCCGACGAGATGAGGATGACCTCGAAGCCCGCACGTCGAAGCTCAGCCAACTGGTCAACGAGCGCTGACATACGAGTGAAGTCCAGCGTGCCGTCAGCTCGGGTGAGGACGTTGCTGCCTACCTTGATGGCGATACGACTAAACATAACTCACTTGGGAATAGAAGCCATGAGGCCTTCGATGATGGACGTGGTGAAGCCATTGCGCTCCATAGCATTAAGGCCACGGATCGTAAGGCCTGCAGGGGTCGTTACCTTATCAATCTCCGACTCAGGGTGAGCTTTCTCTTGACTGAGCAGGCTGGCAGCGCCCTTCATGGTC
>CADCOX010000187.1 GCA_902803195.1 uncultured Bacteroidales bacterium | reverse complement strand
GCTTCGCTCTCGCGAGACCTCCATTGCTTCTCGATGTCTGCCAGCATGGTCATAGCTCCTTATAGAACCTATAACTTTACTTTCCAAGCGAATGCCTCGACACTTGCTGATGCGCTGCGATGGAAGAAACATAGTGGCTATACCAACACGCTGCAATGGTACTAACGTTCAAACAAATAACAAAAGATAAACAACAATGAAGAAGACTGTTTTCGGTTCCACGCTTTTGGCCATAGTTTTGATGGTTGCTTCTTGCAATAAGGGCAACGAATATCACATGACCGATGTCCCTTATCCCTATCATCTCATCTATGCCGACCATACGCTCGACAGTTTGCTGTATGTCACGACCGAGGTTCACACTGTGACGTCAGATGCTGGTTGGTGTATCGTCGACAACAGCAGTATGAATTCTATTAACGATTTCATCCGAGCACATGAAGGAGTCTACAATCTTGCTGCCATCCTGTCTTTTCAGCCCAATACGACAAACTATTCCCGCGATGCATATATCCGCATCAATGCAGGTGACTATAGTTCGGTTGGCGTTTTCCGCCAGTTGCCTTCACTCAATGTGACACGTCCTATGCGTTACTATGACGACAAGTTACTTCGTGACAGCCTGTTGGCACTCACTCTTCAAGATATTGCAGCAACCGACAGCGTTGCGTTCAATGTAGAAGGCCCCTGGACCCTCTCTGCACCTGAGGGCTCGTTCGTCACTTTGGACAAGACTACTGGTAGCAATGGGGCAAATGTTGTTCGTTTCTCGGTGCCTGCCAACACGGGTGACAAGCGTTCCACAGTTTTGGAACTCAAAACCACGGTCGGTTTCAAAGAGAATGGCACATATCGTGACTACACGATAGTTGACCATATCACAATCGTACAAGAGAAGACGAAGGCAAAAGAATAGGCCTGTACAGTATCCTTTGTTCACGATTATTGAATTACGTCTTGTTACACATCATCAGTCATCGTTCTTTTGTAACGTTAGCCTTGCTTCCCATGCTCATGACATTCTCGTCACAAGCATGGGCGGTTTTGCCTGACGATAGTCTGCAAAGGATGATGCCACAGGTGACTCAGCCTTCATACGCAAGACGTCATGGCGCAGTGCAGCTTTCGGGAGGCATATCACGGTTGGTACCGCAATCAGATTACGTGTCGTCGCTCGTTCATAGCCATTTCACTGACTTTCAAGACGTGCGTTTCCTGTGGCGGACATCCCCTGTCGATGGTGACCCTTACGCCCAGGCATACCATTTCCCTACCCTTCAGGTTGGCGTCCTTCATGGTGACTATTCACATGTTGAGGTCTATCGCCCTTCACGCGATTATCATTCCCATATCGGTCACGCTATAGGTATCTTCGGTGGCATCCAAGTTGATTTCCTGCGTATAGGTCCGTGGGCATTGGGATGTGACCTGCAGAATGGCGTGGGCTTTTTCACCGACCATTACAATTACGAGACTAATCGAGACAACGAGATTATTGGCGGAGTAGCTACCATTTATGTCGGTGCAGCCCTGCGCACTTCTGTACGACTATCTCCCCAGTGGATGCTATCGTTGTCTGCTGAGTTCCGCCATTTCAGTAATGGACACATCATCCGCCCCAACCTCGGGACCAACACACTCGGTCCATCGTTGTCCATAGCCTATGACTTTGCACCTCAACCTAAATTGCCATCGACCATAGGACGTAAGGCTCATCTCGCAGATGACGAGTCGCCGATAGTTTCAGCAGCAAACGATGAATCTCAAGTTTTAGAATCAAAGCATGCTTTCCGTCGGGGTATTTATGTTGACTTGAGTGTAGGGGCCTCTGCTAAGTCGTTGCTTGAGGCTTTCATAGCCAAGCCTTCCGAGCACACACACACTTACTTTTCATTGACTGCTATGGTAGCTCCGATGTGGCGTTACCATCGTATTCATGCCAGTGGCATTCAGCTCGACTACATGAATGCCCGTTATGTCAGTCGCATTCGTGAACTTGATCATGCCGCTCACCGCGAGGGCTATCGTTATTCACCTCATGTGTTGGGCGTTGGGGTACGCCATGAATTATTTTATCATCATGTCTCGCTTCACGCTTCCGTAGGACTTTATCTTCGTCATCGTGCAGGGCAACTATCAGCTACACAAGAAGGTCATTTCTATCAGACGATAGGCCTCCGTTATAGCTTTCCATTCACCAATGACCGACTATTTGTGGGCTATAATGTAAAAGCTCACCACCTCAGCAAGGCCGATTGTATGCAGGCGATGCTGGGGTGGCGATGGTAGAAAGAGACAAGTGGAATATGTTCTACTACTTTTAGGCTATCTGTGTAATCCCTTAGATTTCTGGCCAACCATCTGCAGTCCATCGTATAGGACGTTGTATGAGTATGGCTTGTCCACCATGAGGAATGCTATAGCCATGACAAATGAAGACGTCTTCGTTGGGCAATGAGGAGTCAAATGCTGCAAGGTTATAAGCTGCACTATGGCCAGCTGCTTCAAAGTCTTTCTTATCGCCTTCAATGAAGAGCACTCCTCCACCTTGAGCCATATCACGTCCTTCGCGGTCCACGTATGGGCCGTTGACCTTACGGCTTCTGCCAACTACCACTTTATAATTGCTCTTCATGCCTCGGCAGCAGTAGTCGTGCGAGACGAAAAGATAGAAATAGTCACCATGGCGAAGGATGAACGGAGCCTCGATGGCATTACGACCGGCAAAGCGTGAAGTAGGATTAGGTTCTGCGTTCAATGTATCACGAAGAGCTACGCGACGGGCTATGGTCACTGGCTTCTCACCTGCTGCTACAAGCATCGTCGTGGGGTCAAGGCGAACCATCTGAATGCCATCCCAGAACGAGCCCCATGTCAACCACGGATTGCCTTTTTCGTCGAGGACGAAGTTCGGATCGATCGCATTCCATTGGTCGCGATGTTCTCGCGAACAGACCAATGCGCCATGGTCCTGCCAACGATAGTTCACGCTGTCGCGGAAATCAAGAGTGGGAGAGGAGGCCAAGCCTATGGCTGATGTGTTACGTCCGAATGTAGAGCAGGAATATGCCATCCACCAACGTCCACGATAATGAATCACGTCGGGCGCCCAAACGTGACCACGAAAGCCAGGTACGCTATCGCGTGTCCATGTAGGGATATCGGTAAGTGCACCTCGGCGTTGGAATGTCCAGGTCTTTCGGTCGGTGCTGGTCATTAGCTGCACCCCCATGCCTGTAGCATAGAGGTAATAGGTTCCGTTCTCGTAAGCCATTACGGGATCGTGCACCATGGGCGTGTCCGTCTCAAAGGTCTCGCGCATCCAACGTCGGCGTTGGCCACCTTCTGGCGTGTTTTGCGCAAAGAGCGTAGCCACCATCAGTGCAGCCAATGTCAGAAGAGTCGTTCTTTGTTTCATTTTTGTGTTTCAATTTAAGTAGTTAGTTAGTCACTGTTATTCTTTCAAGTTTGATGCTATCTGATGAAAAGCATTTCGCGATATTTAGGCAGAGGCCAAAGCTCATCATCAACAATGAGTTCAAGCTTGTCCACATGACGGCGAATGGCTTCTATGAGCGGAGCGACAGCGTCATGATAGGCAATAGCACGCTGGCGCACGCTCTCGATACGATTTGCCACGCGCCGAGCATCTATCAGACGCGCTACATTCTCGGTAATAAATGACGTATGCTCAGAAATCTGCTGGATGAGTGACACATTATTGGTGGACAGCTTGGCGGCCATGTCAGCAGGGAAAATAGCATTCATCTTGTGAACACTGTCGATGAGCTGACTCTGGTAGCGCGTAGCAACAGGTATGATATGGTTCATGCAGAGGTCACCAAAGATGCGTGCTTCTATCTGAATCTTCTTTGTGTAAGTCTCCCATTTGATTTCGTTACGCGCCTGCAGCTCAGCAAGAGTGAAGACGTGCGTACGGTCGAACATTTCTACACTATCAGGGTCGAGATAACGATCGATAATGAGTGGAACAGAGGCTTCGGTGTCAAGTCCTCTACGGGCAGCCTCTGCTTTCCATTCATCGCTGTAGCCGTTACCATCGAAATGAATGGGGCGGCAGGTTGCTATGTCTTCACGCACGAGGTGGAGTATGGCTTTCATCTTATCCATGCCTTGGAGCGTGAGCGCGTCAACACGCTTGCGGAAGTCCAATAATGTCTCGGCAACAGCTGCATTCAGCGCAATCATCGCACTCGCACAATTGGCTTCGGCTCCGACAGCACGGAACTCAAAACGATTACCCGTGAAGGCAAAAGGAGATGTGCGGTTACGATCGGTGTTGTCTATCAGCAACTCCGGTACCTGAGGAATATCGAGGCGCAAACCATGTTTCGATGCCTTGGTGAGTTCCGAAAGTTCCGTGAAAGCATTATCATCTGAACGCTCTACATAATCCAGTACATCGCTGAGTTGCTTGCCGAGGAAACTGGAGATGATGGCAGGTGGTGCTTCGCCAAGTCCCAGTCGATGGGCGTTGGAGGCGCTTACGATACTAGCTTTGAGGAGTCCATTATGACGCCAAACTGCCAGGAGCGTCTCAACGATAAACGTGATGAAACGAAGGTTCTCTAAAGGTTCCTTGCCAGGAGCATGCAGGAGAACACCCGTGTCAGTTGCGAGGCTCCAGTTGTTGTGCTTACCACTGCCATTAATGCCTGCGAAAGGTTTCTCGTGGAGTAGGCAACGGAAACCATGTTTGCGCGCAACGCGTTTCATCAACATCATCAACAACATATTGTGGTCAACGGCGAGATTCGTCTCTTCGAAGATGGGCGCAAGTTCAAATTGGTTGGGAGCAGCCTCATTGTGACGAGTCTTGCAGGGGATTCCCAACTCGAGGGCTTGAATCTCAAGGTCGCGCATAAAGGCGGCCACACGCTCGGGGATGTTACCGAAGTAGTGGTCGTCCATCTGCTGATTCTTAGCACTGTCATGCCCCATAAGGGTCCGTCCCGTCATGAGCAGATCGGGGCGAGCGGCATAAAGCCCTTCGTCTACAAGGAAATACTCTTGTTCCCAACCGAGGTTGGAAATGACCTTACGAACGTTAGGATAGAAGAGCTGAGCCACAGATGTTGCGGCATGATCCACGGCACGAAGGGCTTTCTTCAATGGCGCTTTATAGTCAAGAGCCTCACCTGTGTAAGCGATGAAGACAGTCGGAATCATCAGCGTATCACCCATGACAAAGACTGGAGATGCAGGGTCCCATGCTGAGTAGCCACGAGCCTCAAAAGTCGAGCGTATACCACCGCTTGGGAACGAACTGGCATCGGGCTCTTGCTGAACCAACTGTTTGCCCGTGAACTCTTCAATCATACCGCCTTCACCATCATGGACAACAAATCCATCGTGTTTCTCGGCAGTCCCTTCCGTGAGGGGTTGAAACCAGTGTGTCGTATGAGTGGCACCGAGTTCCATGGCCCACTGTTTCATGCCTGCAGCCACTGCGTCGGCTGTAGCAAGGTCTAGCGACGCATCACCGTCCATGACATCAACCATCTTGGCATAGACATCTGCAGAGAGATACGTCGCCATCTTCTTGCGACTGAAGACATATTTACCGAAGAACTCAGAAGGGCGTTCAGCAGGCGT
>CADCOX010000186.1 GCA_902803195.1 uncultured Bacteroidales bacterium | reverse complement strand
GGCTACTTCTTCGAATCCTATTCCGAGCGTGACTTCGAGGCTCAGGTCGCAAACGTCCACTTCGTCCAGGACAACGAGAGCATGAGCACTCGTGGCGTCGTACGTGGTCTCCATTTCCAGCGTCCACCCTTCACGCAGACTAAACTCGTGCGCTGTGTACGTGGTGCCGTCCTCGATGTAGCCGTCGACCTGCGTGAGGGTTCGCCCACCTATGGCCGCCATGTCGCCGTAGAGTTATCCGAGGCCAACCACCGGCAGTTCTTCATCCCCAAAGGCTTTGCCCATGGCTTTGCCGTACTCTCCGATGTCGCCGTCTTCCAATACAAGTGCGACGAGTTCTACCACCCAGAGTCAGAAGGAGGTATCAGCCTCGATGACCCTTCCCTCGGCATCGACTGGCGCATTCCCCTCGACACTGCCATCCGCAGCGAGAAGGACCGTCATCACCCCCTCCTCCGCGACTTCCAAACGCCCTTCACCCTCTAAACTCTCCACTTTTCAACGTTTCCGCCTTCCCAACTTTTCAACCTTTCAACTTCTCAACTTTTCAACCTTCCCATGTCTACAATCCTCATCACCGGCGGTGCCGGCTTCATCGGCAGTCACGTCGTCCGCCTCTTCGTCAACCGATACCCCGACTATCGCATCATCAACCTCGATAAACTCACGTACGCAGGCAACCTTTCCAACCTGCGTGACATCGAATCTGCGCCCAACTACCGCTTCGTCCGAATGGACATCTGCGACTTCGACGCCGTCCTCCGTCTGATGCAGGAAGAGCACGTCACGGGCGTCATCCATCTCGCTGCAGAGAGTCATGTCGACCGTAGCATCAAAGACCCCTTCACCTTCGCGCGCACCAACGTCATGGGTACCCTTTCCCTCCTGCAGGCCGCCAAGGTCTATTGGGAAAGCCTGCCCGAGCGCTACGAAGGCAAACGCTTCTACCACATCTCTACCGACGAGGTCTACGGAGCACTCGAGATGACTCACCCCGAAGGCATCGAACCCCCGTTCACAACCGTAGCATCCTCAGGCGCTCACCATCTGGCCTACGGCACTTCCTTCTTCACCGAGGACCTCAAATACCAACCGCATAGTCCCTACAGCGCTGCCAAAGCCTCCAGCGACCACTTCGTACGCGCTTACCACGACACCTACGGACTGCCTACGATTGTCACCAACTGCTCCAACAACTACGGCCCTTATCAGTTCCCTGAGAAGCTCATCCCTCTCTTCATCAACAACATACGCCATCGCCGTCCCTTGCCCGTCTACGGTCGGGGCGAGAATGTGCGCGACTGGCTCTACGTCGAGGATCACGCGCGTGCCATCGACCTCATCTTCCATCGAGGCACCATCGCCGAGACCTACAACATCGGAGGTTTCAACGAGTGGAAGAACATCGACATCATCCGTCTCCTCATCGCCACCACCGACCGCCTCCTCGGTCGTCCCGAAGGCGCCGACATGGACCTCATCACCTATGTCACCGACCGCGCAGGCCACGACCTTCGCTACGCCATCGACAGTCGCAAGCTGCAGCGTGAACTCGGATGGGAGCCTTCGCTCCAGTTTGAGGAAGGCATCGAGCGCACCGTCCGCTGGTACCTCGACAATCAGGCCTGGATGGACAACGTCACCTCTGGCGACTATCAGCGCTATTACGAGGATATGTACGCCCATCGCTAAGCTGCCATAGCCGATGCTTAACCCCGTCGTCGCCCTTCTCACGTTCATTTCCATCACGTTCTTCTATCATTCGTCGCGCGACCAACGACGAAAGATGCGGCAGGCGGGATGGAAGTCCACCTTGTTGTATTTCGTACTGTCTCTGCTGGTGCTCGTACTCTTCCTGAAGACCTACAAAGTACCCAGTATCGTGAACTACATCGAAGTGAAAGCGTTTGAGCAAGCTGTGCGAACAGACGATGGGGAATGCTATCTGTCGAACTGGAAGCACACACGCGCCGAGGTGGTGGATTCGTTGGACATCGACATCGACAACGTCTGCAGCGGCACCAACTATCTCATCATGTCGGCAAAAGAGAAGCAACACTACAGCCGCATAGGCTTCTCTTTTGACTTCCCTTCCGATTCGATGCCTTATAAGCCAGGACGACTACTTGAAGAGCATTGGTTGAAGGAGCGTTTCGCCAGAGTCGACAGCCGGAAATATGCCATCTCGTTTGCTTATAAGACTCAGCCCACTTTTGCCATCTTCAACCAGCATACGCAAAAACCTGATCAAGAGGCAGACACACTTGCGATAGGCATTGGGAAGTTCTTCGCCTCAGATCTAAAGAACCCCCTCATCCAAGGATGGCTCAACGACACCATCTTCAAGCAGATGGGTCGGTATGGCCAATGGGTTGAGACGCTCTTTGAGTACTATCCCGAGATGGGCGACACCATTGGTACGACTTTGTGCAGTAGTTCCGTCAACCGCTTGCATGCGCTCACCCTGGCCGACATCTCGCAATGTCTCTACACGCTCAAGGTGAAGAGCGACTGCCCCTTGAAGACGCTCGACGTCAGCTTCGACCTCCCCGTCGAGTTCACGGGTCTTCCCGCAGGTAGCGTCGTCAATGCTTTCGATGCCCAGTTGGCGGACACCGAGACCCTCAATAAGAATGGCGAGGCCACCTATCAGTTCTTGGTGAAGTTCCCATCGCTGGCCAACGTGCAGCTCATCCGTTCGCTCGTCCTGACGACCATCCTGACCGCTTTGCTGAGCCTTCTCCTCAGCAATCTCTATTACATCTTCCGGTGGTGGATGCTCTACTTGAGGCGTAAGCGTCAGCGCGCTCATACGCTGATAGCATTCGACTGCGCAGAGAAACGACGTTTCCGTTCCGTTTGTGCGTTCTCGCTCGTCTATTTCTGCGTCCTCTGCTTCGCGTACACCTTCATGATTTGGAGGCAGGTTCATTTCTGCGTTCCTGAAGGCCTGCCCGGCTTTCTCGTCATCGTCTTGACAGTCATGATATGTGCCGTCCCTCTTGTAGCCCCTGTTGTGGCATACATCAGCATCTACCGCCGCGCATCGCGTCGCTCTAAAGCGGCATAGCGCCAATCGCTAAGTCACATCATTCTGATTTCTCATTCTTCAAAATCTCGTTGACTGCTCGTTTCGTGGTCAGCGGGATATCTTTCTTTGCCTTTTCGCTCATCATTTGTCATCTTTGAAAGAACAAAATGGACTTTTTAAAGCTAAAATAGAAAATAATCGTGTGAATATTTGTAAAGTATCAGTTATTTAGTTTATTTTGTACCGAAAACCG
>CADCOX010000185.1 GCA_902803195.1 uncultured Bacteroidales bacterium | reverse complement strand
TACGCTCATAGAAGCGTCGCAAGCGCCGAGCGGAAATATTGAAATATTGAAAGATAACAGACACATTTATATGAAAAAAAGTATTCTATTGTTAGGGATTGGACTTGTCCTTGTGGGCTGCTCCAAGAAGAAAGGTCCCGAGTATGAAACAACCACGGTAGAGAAAGGCAATATCTCTACGACCGTCACCGCGACAGGTACTATCGAGCCCGTGACGAGCGTGGAAGTCGGTACGCAGGTCAGCGGTATTGTCGCCAAGATCTACGTCGACTACAACTCCGAGGTGAAAGCTGGTCAGGTGATTGCCGAGCTCGACAAGACCAACCTCATCAGTACGCTGGCAAGTCAGCGCGCTAACCTCACCAGCGTGCAGAGCGCGCTCGCTTATCAGAAAGCCAACTTCGAGCGCCAGAAGAGCCTCTTCGACAAAGGCCTCATCAGCGCCAACGACTTCGAGCAGGCACGCCTCTCCTACGTACAGGCTCAGCAGCAAGTGACCACCGCCCGTCAGAGCGTGAAGCGCGCTGAGACCGACCTCGGCTATGCCACTATCACTTCGCCCATCAACGGCGTCGTGCTCTCCAAGGCTGTCGAGGAAGGACAGACCGTGGCTGCCTCCTTCTCCACTCCTACCCTCTTCACCATCGCTCAGGACCTCACGGACATGCGCGTCATTGCCGACATCGACGAGGCTGACATCGGCGAGGTGAAGGAAGGACAGCGCGTAACGTTCTCGGTCGACGCATTCCCCAACGACACGTTCGAAGGCGTCGTGACGCAGGTGCGTCAGCAGGCCACGACAGAGAGCAACGTCGTCACCTACGAGGTGGTCATCAGCGCTCCGAACGCTGACCTGAAGCTGAAGCCCGGTCTGACGGCCAATGTAACAATCTTCACGCTCGAGAAGAACGACGTTCTCACCGTCGCGTCCAAGGCACTCCGCTTCTCGCCTAATGAAGCCCTCATCGCTGAGGACGAGACCATCGAGCCGTGCGACGCTAAGCACAAGCTCTGGGTACGCGAGGGCAAGACCTTCAAGGCATTCCCCGTAGAGATTGGCGTCAGCAACGGCACAATGACCGAGATCGTCAGCGGTGTCAAAGCAGGTACGGAGGTATTGGCCGATATGATCTTCGCACAAGTTGAAGAGACTGGCGACAGCCAGCAGAAGAGCAACCCCTTCATGCCAGGACCGCGTAACCGCAACAATAACAACAACCAGAAGAACGGCAACAGCGCTGCCAAGAAGTAAATGGAAAAGAAAGTTGTCATCAAGCTCGACAATGTTCGCCGCAACTTCCAGGTCGGTAACGAGACGGTGAAAGCGCTCCGTGGCATCTCCTTTGAGATTCACGAGGGTGAATTCGTCACCATCATGGGAACCTCGGGCTCTGGCAAGTCAACGCTGCTGAACCAGCTCGGCTGTTTGGACACGCCCACGAGCGGCGAGTACTACCTCGATGGTGTCAGCGTGCGTACGATGAAACGGAGTCAACGCGCTCGCCTGCGCAACCGAAAGATCGGCTTCGTCTTCCAGAACTACAATCTGCTGGCTAAGACAACGGCTGTCGAGAACGTCGAGCTGCCACTGATGTATAATAAGGAGTATAGCGCGAAGCAGCGTCGCGAAGCAGCCATCGAAGCCTTGAAGGCCGTGGGTCTGGGCGACCGCCTGGAGCACAAGAGCAATCAGATGTCCGGCGGCCAGATGCAGCGCGTAGCCATCGCTCGAGCCCTGGTCAACAACCCCGCTGTCATCCTGGCTGACGAGGCTACCGGTAACCTCGACACGCGCACCAGCTACGAGGTCCTCGTGCTCTTCCAGAAGCTTCATGCCGAGGGACGCACTATCATCTTCGTCACGCACACCACCGAGATTGCGCAATACAGCTCGCGTAATATTGTCCTCCGCGACGGCAAGATCCGCGAAGATGTTTTCAATCCCAACATCCGTAACGCCGCCGAAGCCCTCGCTGCACTGCCAGCACCGGAGGATTGAAGACCCTCCCCCCGACCCCTCCCGTCAGGGAGGGGAGAGCCTCCGGATTGAAGGCTAATCTGGGTGAGAACTGAGTAAAAAGCATCATCATAAATTACAAACTAATTATGTCCCATTAGTCCCCAAGCGCCAGCCGCTCCCCTCCCTGACGGGAGGGGCTTGGGGGTGGGTCTATAACTATGAGTTTCATCAATCTCTTTAAGATAGCCATTAAGGCCATTCTCAGCAACAAAGGCCGTTCGTTCCTGTCGATGCTCGGTATTATCATCGGCGTCGGAGCCGTCATCGTCATGATGGCTATCGGTCAAGGCTCTAAGCAGAGCATCCGCGAGGAGATCCAGAAGAACGGTACCAATATGCTTACGATCCGTCCTGGAGCGGACATGCGTGGCGGCGTCCGTCTCGACCCCTCGGCTATGCAGACACTGAAGCAGGTGGACTATGAGACGATTCTTGCCGAAGCCAAATTCGTCAACAAAGTATCGCCTGAGGTGAGTACCAGCGGACAAGCCGTCTTCGGCTCCAACAACACCACTTCGACCTGCTACGGCGAGAGTCCCGACTACCTCGGCATCCGCCTTTGGGAAGTGGAAGAGGGCGTGTTCTTCACCGAAGAAGACGTGAAGAAAAGCTCCAAGGTGTGCGTCGTCGGTCAGACCATCGTCAAGGAACTCTTCCCCAACGGCCAAGACCCCGTCGGCAAGACCATCCGCTTCAAGAACATCCCGCTGCGCATCATCGGCGTCTTCAAGGGCAAAGGCTACAACAACTGGGGCATGGACCAGGACAACGTCATCGTCTCGCCTTACACGACCGTTATGAAACGCCTGGCCGCGCAGACCCACTTCAACAGCATCCTCTGCTCGGCCGTCACCGAGGAACTCTCCGATCAAGCCATTGAGGATCTCACTCAGATCCTGCGCCGCACTCACAAACTGAAGGATGACGAAGTCGACAACTTCACGATCCGCTCGCAGCAGGAATGGATGGAGACGATGTCCTCGACGATGGACACAATCACTATCATCCTCGTTGTGGCTGCAGCCTTCTCGTTGCTCGTAGCCGGCATTGGCATCATGAATATCATGCTGGTCAGCGTCACCGAGCGTACTAAGGAAATCGGTCTGCGCATGAGCGTAGGCGCCCGCGGCCTCGACATCAGCAATCAGTTCCTCATCGAGTCCATCCTCATCAGTCTGACGGGCGGCATCTTGGGCGTACTCTTCGGCGCGCTCCTCACTTGGGGTTGCAATGCCATCATCGGTTATCCGGCTGTCATTCCAGCCTGGAGTGTCATCGTCAGCTTCGCTGTATGCGTAGCCATCGGCGTCGGCTTCGGCTACTTCCCCGCACAAAAAGCCGCTCGACTCGACCCCATCGAGGCACTCCGATACGAATAATTCATTCACAACAAAAAACAATTCGTCATTCATCATTCATCATTCGTCATTCATCATTCGTTATTCGTCATTCATAATGAATCAATCCAACAGTTATATTCATACTATGAAAAAAATCATTCTCACCCTCATGCTGGCCATGCCTCTTCTGGCGATGGCCCAGACCGACGATTCCAAGTACCTCGCAGGTGCCGTACCCGAGCAGAACGGAATCATCACATTCAAACAAACCTTCAGCGTCCCCGGTAAGACGCAGGCTCAGACCTATGCCGTCATGCTCGACTACATCAAAGGGCTCATTGCCAACGGCCGTCAGGAACTCCGCACGCGTCTCGTCTCCGATGTCGACAACACAGTTGTGGCTAACATCGAGGAGATTATGACCTTCAAGAAGAAATTCCTCAACTGGGATCACACCTATTTCCGCTATCTCATCACTGCTGAGTGCACCGCCGACTCCAAGGTGGCGATGACCATCACCAAAATCAGCTATCACTACGGCTTCGACCAGGAAGGCAACGGCGGCGAGGAATACAAAGCCGAGGAGTGGATCAGCGACCGCGAAGCCATCAACAAAGCCGGAACGAAACTGTATCCCCGCAGTGGCAAGTTCCGCCGCAAGACCGTCGACCGCGTCAATGAGATCTTCGAAGGTGCCCGCAATGCCTTCGAGACGCCGCAGCCTGCTCAGCCCGCACCGAAGGCAACTACGGTCGTAGAATAGCAGTCGCTCGTTCTCAACATCACGTTCACCACGGCTCATCACTTTGTGATTGAGCCCCTATTCAAGAAGTCCTTCCGATGAAAAGACTCCTCTTCGTCCTCATTGCCCTGCTGGCACTTGCTGTGCCAGCAGGTGCCGTGCTTAAAGAGCGCGACCTTGCCCGCACGCTCGGCGTCCTGCGCGCTGAGTTGGCCGCCGACTACGCTAAGCAGCAGGCTTTCAAGGCGCGCTATGAGCAGCAAGGCGCCGCGCAGCACCAGCAGCTGGTAGCTTACATGAATCAATGCGAGCAGATTGGGCTGATGCTCTATTCGCAGTCGACCGAGAACACGTTCGACATGGCTTATGCCTGCCAGCAGGCGGTCGACCTCCATCGGAAGCTCGACGACCGCAATGGCAAGACGCTCCCCTACGACCGCATCATCAAGCGCATGCGCACCGAAATCGAGCGTTACGACGCGCTCATCACCTCGCTCAAGAGCATGCCGCCGGTGCTCGCCACTGACTCGCTCTCGGAGAGCGACAGCATCCTCCTGAATGCCATCGACTCGCTGCGTGAAGAGATGGTTCCGCATGACAGTTCGGCCGTCGACCACGAACTGCCCGAACGCCCTATGGACGGCGATATCGACGAAGACGAGCATCCGCAGGAGCCGCTCTACCTGACCGGACAACAACTCGAGGACCGCCTGGCTTGCCTCGCTTACGCCCAGACCCTCCGCAAAGGGATGCAAGAGTTCCTGGAGAGTCTCGAGGCCGAGAGTTCCTACTACAAGAGTGTGCAAGAAAAGGTAAAGCAGCTCTACCGCTTCGCGCAGTCGCGCTATAAGATACTGCAGGACAACATCTTCCGCAATGGGAGCTCCAACTATTTCGCCATCCTTGGCAACCTGCCCCGCTACCTCCGTCAGGCCGAGAGTTCAGCATCTACGAAGTACAAGCCCCTTGCCGGTCACGACAGCAGCTACTCGGAATGGCGAGGCATGCACGTCCTCTTCATCAGCATCTTCGTCATCCTCTACCTCACGCTCGCCCTCGGACTGACTTATGTCGTCTTGCGCTGGTTGCTGCCCCGTCGCTGGCGTGGCGAGCGACTGCGTACGCGCCGCACCGTACTCACGTTCGTCATCGGCATCGCCCTCTTCGCCATCATCGTCATGGTGATCCGCTCTTTCGTGCCCCGCAACTCCATCCAGATGAGTACAGGCCTCATCATCACGATGGCATGGCTGTTGGAGGTTATCTTCCTGTCGCTCTACATCCGTCTGCGCAGCGAGCAGATGCCTCACGCAGCCCTCATCTATACGCCATTGATGTGTCTCTCGTGCATTGTCATCATGCTACGCGTCATCCTCGTCCCCAATAGCATCTTGAACGTAGGATTCCCTGCGCTGCTGCTCGTCTTCACGCTCTGGCAGTTGTGGATGGTTCGTCGTCATCGCAGCGGCCTTCCGCTCTCGGATGTCATCTATTCGCATATCACCACTGCCGTTATGATGGCGGCCTGCGTGGCGGCTTGGATAGGCTACACGCTTCTCGCCGTACAGATACTGGTTTGGTGGACATTCCAGTTGGCAGCTATCACGACTGTGACCTGCTTCTACGACCTCATGGAACTCTACGAAAAGCGTTATCACATCCATGAGAAAAAGATTACACAGACGTGGTTGTATGACTTCATCCGCCTCACGGCCGTTCCTATCTTTGCCGTGGGCTCCGTCCTCGTGAGCATCTACTGGTCAGCCGAGATCTTCGAGATGACGAGTGTCTGCCAGAAGGCGTTCTTCACGAATTTCGTCGACCAGAAAGACCTCATCCAGATCTCGCTCTTCAAACTCTGTCTCGTCATCGGACTGTGGTTCGTCTTCCGTTACCTTAATTATGCTATCCGCGAGTTCTACGCCTACTTCCGCCGCCGCACCAGTTCGGGCGACGACAATTTTAACCTCACCCTCGCCCGCAACATCATTGCCATCTTGACCTACGGACTTTATGCCATCATCGTTCTCGTCATCCTGAACGTCCCCAAGAGCGGCATCTCCATCGTCACCGCAGGTCTGGCCACGGGTCTCGGCTTCGCTATGCAAGACCTCATCGAGAACTTCTTCTATGGCATCTCGCTCATGACAGGCCGCCTGCGCGTAGGCGATTATATCGAGTGCGACGGCATCACAGGTAAAGTGGAGAGCATCACCTATCAGAGCACGCAGATTGTCACGGTCGACGGCTGTGTTATCGCGTTCTTGAATAAAGCGTTGTTCAGCAAGAATTTCAAGAACATGACCCGCAATCACAGCTACGAGCTTGTCAAACTGCCTATTGGCGTCGCTTACGGCACTGATGTAGCACAGGTGCGCAGGCTCCTCGTCGAAGCTCTCACCCCTATATGCCAAGAGCATAATGATGCAGGGCTGCCCATCGCCGACCCGTCCCGTCCCGTCAGCGTTCTCTTCTCCGACTTCGGCGAGAGTAGCGTAGACCTCGACGTCTGCATATGGATGTTGGTCGAAGAACGCATAGCCCTAGCCGGACGCATCAAGGAGGCCATCTACGAGACGCTCAACCGCAATAACATCGAGATTCCATTCCCGCAACGCGACCTGCATGTCATCAAGGAGTAAAGAAGGAGTTGAGAAGTTTTTGAAGTGTCAAGCGAGCAAGCTCGAGCGAAGAAGTTGAGGAGTTAAGACAGAACTTCTTCATAACATGTTCAATAGTTGAATTTGTCTAATTTCTGTTTAGTTTAGTGTACGCAACAAGGTCGATTCTATATATGAGCACATCGACCAAGTTATGGAAGATGCGCCCACAAAGTTGAAGGTGACCGTAACAGTATGTAATGCCGACTGGCAGAAGATGCAAGAACTCCATAACCAATGGATGGAACAGGAGAAACAGATGCTTGCCGACCAATACAAACAGCAGGAAATGCTATGGCAGAAGCAAAGTCACAGACTCAC
>CADCOX010000184.1 GCA_902803195.1 uncultured Bacteroidales bacterium | reverse complement strand
GCAAAGGCTTCGGCACGACCGAGGATGATGCAGTTCACCACGATGAGAGGGATGAACAGACCAAGGGTCTTATAGACCTCGGGCGTATAGGCCTGCATGATCATCTGAAGGGCGGTGACCAACGACGCAATCACGACGATGTACGAGGGGATGCGCACCTGATCGGGGATGAGGTTCTTGATGCACGAGATGATGAGGTTGGAGAAGATGAGCACGGCCATAGTGGCAAGACCCATCGACATACCATTGATGGCGCTGGAAGTGGTTCCGAGCGTGGGGCACATACCAAGGAGAAGGACAAAGGTCGGATTCTCCTTAAGGATGCCGTTCCATAAGATTTTGATGTATTTCATAATCGTTTCTCCTTTGGATTAGTTTTGGGGTTCACCCTCAGGAGTCCCCTCGGGTTCAGTAACTTCTTCAGGATTAGCTTTAGCGTGTTGCTGGGCAGAAGCTCCACTCTGTGCATCGGTAGCCGAAGCACCGGCATAAGCACGGAAAGCGACGTTGACAGCGCGCAGGAAAGCACGGGAGGTGATGGTGGAGGCTGTGATAGCATCCACTTCGCCACCATCCTTGGAGACGGTGAGTTCTTTCTCGCCAGGATTCTTGCCAATGATGTCGCCCTTCTCGCCCTTCTGGAACCAGAAGGAGGCTTTAGCGCCAAGGCCTGGGGTCTCGGCATGCTCGAGAACGGTATAGCCTTTGATGGAACCCTCTTCAGCAAATCCGACGAGCACCTTCAACGTACCGCCGAAGCCGTTGGGGTCGATAGCCTGCACGGCTACGCCTTTGTCAGTAGAATAGATGACGACAGGGTTGCCATTGGCATCCTCGGCCTCGGTGGTCTCCTGCACTTGGGCGTCGGTAACGCCAAGCACACTATTGATGCCTTCGGCAAGGGTGCGCGCCTTGTTCTCTTCAATAGGGCCTGCGGTCATTTTGTTCACGTAGGCCAATGCTCCAGCGGCAATGACCGAGATGAGGGTCAGCACACAGAGCATATTGGGAAGTGTTGATGGTAACTTTTTCATTTCTTGACCTCCCCGAAGCGTTTAGGTTTGACATAGGTGTTGATGAGCGGAGTGAAACCGTTCATGATGAGGATGGCGAAGCTCATACCCTCAGGATAGCTGCCAAAGTCACGGATGAGAACGGTCAGCACACCGATAGCACAGCCATAGATGAGCTGTCCCTTGGCAGTCATGGGTGAGGTGACATAGTCGGTGGCCATGAAGCAGGCACCGAGCATGAGACCACCAGACAGGATGACCTGAACAGGATTTGCATAACTAGGATCAATCAGGTGGAAAAGACCAGCCAGCACAAAGACTGTAGCAAGAATGCTCACAGGGATGTGCCAGGTGATGATCTTCTTCCAGAGCATGAAGCAGCAACCGATGAGCAGACACAGAGCGCTGACCTCACCGAGCGAACCGCCCGTCTGACCGACAAGCATGTCGAAGGCTGAAGGAAGTTGGTCGAGATAGGAAGTGTCGCCCTCCTTGATGGCCAACTTCATCAGTGCCAGCGGCGTAGCACCCGTCTCGGCATCGACATAACCAAGCTGTCCGCTAAGCGGCCATGAGGTCATCTGCACAGGGAAGGAGATGAGCAGGAACACACGTCCCACAAGAGCGGGGTTAAAGGGGTTGGTGCCCAGACCGCCAAAGGTCATCTTGCCTATGCCGATAGCCACGAGAGCACCAATGATGATAATCCAGATGGGCAGATTAGAGGGCAGGTTGAAACCGAGCAGAAGACCAGTCAGTATGGCACTGCCGTCGCAGATGGTCAGACGCTCGCGCCCCAATATGAAGCGTGTGATAGCCCACTCAAAGAACACGCAAGCAGCCACCGACGTAGCAAGAACGATGGCCGACCCCAGTCCGAAGAAATAGAGAGAGGCAATCAGAGCAGGAATGAGGGCGATGCACACGCCATACATATTCTTCTGCACCGAGTCGCCGCCATGGACGTGGGGTGATAGGGAAATGATAGGTTTCATTGTCATTTTCAATTCACAATTCACAATTCATAATTCACAATTGATACTTTTGCGAATATGATTCATGACTGTGAGTAATAAAGTTATTCAATTATTTCCTTTAGTTGTATTAACTATCGCTGTGAGTAGCTTATTCAATTCTTTGCAATCCTTATCCAAACTTTCATATTGATGCTGATTGATATACTCCGTTTTATAGAGTAGTTCAAGCCAGAAATCAGCCTCATTTGCTTCTTTTAGGGCGATTTTCATCTTATGAATAAAATCATCCCTGCTTTCAGCATGTTCTGCTTCTCTGATATTGGCGCCAATACTAGTTCCGCATTTAATTGTTTGAGTACAGATCGGTTGTTCAACATACGTCATGTTCTTAACAAGATACTTGACGAGTTTCACAATCCTAATGGCAAAATCCATACTCTTCTGCTTCACTATATTGTCTGTCTTCATCGCGCAGCAACAATTATGAATTATGAATTGTGAATTGTGAATTGAAAACTACTTTTTTATGGCTTCCATGTGCCTTGCCTTGATGATGCCCATGACGGTCTGCTTGGCGACGCGGATGTTGTCGAGCAACGGACGGTTGGAAGGGCAGGTGAATGCGCAAGAACCACATTCGATGCATGAGGTGACGTCGTTCTTCTCGCAACCATCCCAATCTTTCAGACGGGTATAAGAAGCGAGGAGGTAAGGTTCGAGCCCCATAGGACAGGCGCTGACACACTTGGCGCAACGAATGCAGGGCGACACCTCGCCACGACGGCTCTCCTTCTTCGTCATAAGCAACAGACCGCTGGAACCCTTCGTGACAGGTACATCGAGCGACATCAGTGCGCGACCCATCATAGGCCCGCCACCGATAATCTTACCTGTGTCTTCGGGCAGACCTCCAGCCTCGTCGATGAGTTGCTGCATGGGTGTGCCTATGCGGGCAAGGAAGTTGGAGGGTTGGCTGACGCTCTTACCTGTCACAGTGATGATGCGCTCTATGAGGGGCTTATTCTTCGTCACGGCTTCGTAGATAGCATAGACAGTACCTACATTCTGCACGATGGCACCCACATTAATTGGCAAGGCAGGAGGTGCAGGTACTTGTCGACCAATGACAGCATCGATGAGCTGCTTCTCACCACCCTGCGGATACTTGACCTTCAAAGGCACAACCTCGATACCTGGGTACTGCGCAGCTTTTTCTTTCAGTAGGTTCTGCAGGAGGGCTATGGCATCGGGCTTGTTCATTTCGATACCAATATATGCCTTGGGGCAGTTGACAGCATGCTTGATAAGCTGAATGCCAACAAGAATCTGTTCGGGCTTCTCGAGCATCAAGCGATGGTCAGCGGTCAGGTAGGGCTCGCATTCCACAGCATTCACGATGATAGCCTCTGCCTTGGTGCCAGGAGGTGGCATGAGTTTCACGCCTGTGGGGAAGGTAGCACCACCCATACCTACGATACCAGCGGCCTTGATGCGGCCGACGACCTCCTCTGCAGTGATATTCCCAAGGTCCTTCATCGTTACAAGTTTGTCGGAACGATCAATGGTATCGAGCCATTCGTCGCCCTCTACGTCTACAATGACAGCCATACGGCGGGTTCCACTGCTGTCGAGCACGGCATCAACCTTATTGACCTTGCCACTAACGCTGGAGAAGACGGGAACACTGAGACCCTTGCCTGCTTCGCCAAGGAGCGTACCGACCTTTACCACGTCGCCTTTCTTGACAACAGGAACAGCAGGAGCACCGATATGTTGGAACATCGAAAAGACAGCCTGCTTGGGGAGCGCAGCCACACGAATAGGCGCAGCTGCCGATAACTTATTCTCTGCGGGATGAACGCCGCCAATCTTAAATGTCTTCATGATTCTTGTTCTTTTGCGGGTTCAACATTCCCCTTCGGAGAACCGACGGGCACAGTGGTTTCCTTCGAAGCGGGCTTCTCAGCAGTAGGGACAGTGGGAGCGGCAGGTTTCGCTGCTGTGGGAGCTGTGGGTTTCTCAACGGCAGGTGCGGCTTCGGGCTTCGGTTTGCGGGGCGGGAAGTTGAAGGCATGGATGGCGTTCTGGGGGCATTCGTCCTCACACTTGCGGCAGAGCTTGCACTTCTCGGCATCGATGTAAGCGAGGTTGGCGTCTACAGTGATGGCCTCGAACTTGCAGACCTTGACGCACTTCTGGCATGCGATGCAACCTACGCTGCAAGCCTTGCGAGTCTGTGCACCTTTGTCCTTGTTGTTGCAGAGCACCACGACTCGGCGATTCTTCAAGCCCTTCAGACGGATCTCGATGATGCCGCGCGGACAAGCCTTTGAGCAGGCACCGCAAGCTGTACATTTCTCCTCGTCGACCTCGGGCAGACCCGTTTCGGGGTTCATGTGGATGGCATCGAACTGACATGCAGCCACACAGTCACCACAGCCAAGGCAACCATAGGCGCAAGCAGTTTCGCCCGAACCGAGCATCTGCTGCACGCGACAACTCTGGGCACCATCGAACTCGGCGATACGGGGGCGACTCTCGCACGTCCCATTGCATCGTACGACGGCGACCTTAGGAGCACTGGCTTCAGCCTTCAAACCGAGGATGTCGGCCACGTTCTCCATGACGGGCTGTCCGCCAACAGGGCAGAGCAGTCCTTCGAGCGAGCCCTTGTCGGCAGCTTTCACGCAGGCTCCGGCAAAGCCAGAGCAACCAGGGAAACCGCAGCCACCGCAATTGGCTTGCGGCAACACTTCGGCAACCTTACCGATGCGCTCGTCTTCATGCACAGCGAACTTCTTGGCTGCCAGATACAAGATGAGCGCGCTCACCAAGCCGATGGTTCCAAGAACAATCACTGCAATCAGGATTACATTCATAATGGTTAAATTTTATAGTTGTTTAATGATTAGTTGACAAGTCAGTAGTTGTTAGTTGGCAGTTGACGGTTCGTCAGTCAACTTGCTCGCAATCCGAAATGAGAAGCGACTCTGCAGACGCTCGCGAAAGAAGAAATAGATGCAGAGGTAATAGAATGCCACAGCCAACAATGACCAGATTGCACCTTGTGCCTCACTACCCGAAAGGCGTATAGCGACGAAAAGTACGGGCAGCATTAACAACAATGGCAGCCCATAGGCAATCATAGCAGCCAAGCGTCCGTCGGCCAATCGTCCCTCGAGCATTACCTTCTGCCCTACCCCATAAAGATGAGCATCTGCCGTTATGATGTCCACTTCCTTCTCCTTAGCCTCAGCACTAGAACACATCGCCTTAGCGGCACAACCCGAACAAGCCGACGACTGCAAGATCGTCACGCGAACAGACGTGCCTTCAACCTGTTTCACAATACCTTCGTGAGTAATCAATTCATTCCTCATCTCGTTTTGCAATGCTTACTTTACAAAAAGCGCCACAAAGATAACACTTTTTAATGAGGTACACGCGCGCGAAGGAGAGTTTTTTCAGTAAAACATGTTCTTTTCAGAATATTTAACAACTTATGTACTCTGTTTTGGTACGAACAGAGAAGGCATGTGTAATCATGGATAATAACTGACGAGTGCATACAACGAAGAGAGGCGCAGCTTCACAGCTACGCCTCTTGTGTATGTTTGTTTGGAAGTAATGTAATTTGTTGGAAGCTGTTGGGTTTAAGCTTCTGCCGGTGCCTCCTCAGTTTGGGGTTCCTCAGCAGCAGCCTCAGCCGTTGCAGCAGCCTCGGCCTCTGCCTTAGCAGCAGCCTCAGCAGCCTTCTTGTCGGCTACTTTTTTAGCGATCTCTTCATTGGTCTTCTTCTCTGCTTCAAGAGCGGCGGCAGCGGCAGCCTTCTTGTCAGCAGCGACCTTGTCCTCAACAGCCTTGAGGCCCTTCTGACGGTCGGCCTTCCAAGCGTTGAACTTGATTTGTGCGGTTGCCTCATCAAAAGCGCCTTTCTTGACGCCACCACGGAGGTGCTTCATGAGGTAAACGCCTTCACCGGAGAGGATGTTGCGCACGGTGTCCGTGGGCTGT
>CADCOX010000183.1 GCA_902803195.1 uncultured Bacteroidales bacterium | reverse complement strand
GTCTTCTGTCGCTCCGCCAACGAGTTCTTCGGGCTTGGCTATTTCGAAGCCTAAATCGGCAGGACGGAAGATCCGTTCGTAACCAAAGGACGAAGGCGCAGCAAGGGGGTCATCATTGCGCGAGTTGATGCCCATGGTGACCTTGAAATCACTGGTCAAGCTAATCTCATCATAACCATCGATGGAATTCACGATGCCGTAGTCAATGCCAATACGTTGATAGACTTGATGATAGAGACGCATTTGATCGAGGTTGGCTACGCCCAACAGCTGGCATTTGGGTTGACTGGGATTGACGAGCGGCCCCAGCAGGTTGAAGATAGTCGGGAACTGCAGCGCTTTGCGAATAGGCCCGACGAATTTCATGGCACGTGCAAAGAGCTGGGCATGAAGGTAGACAATACCAGCCTCATCAAGCGAACGGTTCAGGCGGTCGAGATCGTCGGTGAAGCGAATGCCATGGTGTTGAATGACGTTGCTCGCACCCGAGACGGAAGTTGCTGCGTAGTTACCGTGCTTAGCCACCTTGTAACCAGCGCCAGCTATGACGAAGCAAGCTGTCGTCGAGATGTTGAACGTGTTCTTGCGGTCGCCGCCTGTTCCCACAACATCGATATATCGGTCGGCATCGAGCAGCGCAGGTACGCCCGTCGCGAGGATGCCATCGCGAAAGCCCAGGAGTTCATCGACCGTGACGCCACGCATCTGCAGGGCGGTGAGGAGGGCCGTTACTTGTTCGTTGGGAATCTCATTTTGTGTGATGCCGACAAGAATGTCGCACATCTCCTCACGCGAGAGCTCTTCGTGGTTGAGTACGCGGTTGAGGATTTCTTTCATTGATGCTGTCATGTCGTATAAGTGTTTGAAGTTGTTGTTACTGAATTGTTTCGCCTTGCAGCCAGTTGCGCAGAATAGTGGGACCGTCGGGCGTCAACACGCTCTCGGGATGAAACTGTATGCCGTGAATGTCGAACGTTCGATGACGGAGCGCCATAATCTGGCCTTCCTCGCTCTCGGCAGTTACCTCGAGACAAGAAGGGAAGTCTTGACGAGAGACGACCCAGGAGTGGTAGCGTCCGACCTGCAGACCTGATGCGGGCAGTCCTTCGAAGAGCGTATCCGAGGCCGTAAGGTGAATGGGCGTCTGTACGCCGTGGAAGACGTCAGAAAGGTTTTCCAGACGAGCGCCAAACGCTTCGCCAATGGCTTGATGACCTAAGCAAACGCCCAACATCGGTTTGCGGCCGGCATAGGTGCGGATGACGTCAAGCAGAAGACCCGCTTCCAACGGGATGCCTGGGCCTGGCGAGAGGATGATTTTGTCGTAAGGATCCAGGTCAGTGAGGGTGAACTGGTCGTTGCGGACGGTGTCGCAGTCGGCACCGAGTTGCTTCACCAAATGCGAGAGATTGAAGGTGAAACTGTCGTAGTTATCGATGATGATGATTCTCATGATGGAAAGGGTGTAGAGGTTAGAGGTTAGAGTTTCTCTGCTTCTTGGATGGCACGCCGTAAGGCGCCAAGCTTATTGTTGACTTCCTGCAACTCGTACTCAACATCGCTCTTGGCTACAATGCCACCGCCTGCTTGGAACCAAAGCTCGCCACCGCGGCTGACGAAAGTGCGGATGGTGATGGCTTGGTTGAGCGAACCGTCGAGCCCCAAGAACCCGATGCAGCCGCCGTAAGCCCCTCGATTGTGAGGCTCAATCTCTGTGATCAATTGCATAGCACGCACTTTAGGTGCACCCGAGAGAGTGCCAGCTGGGAAGGTATCGAAGAATGCACGGATAGGCGAGGCCTGCTCGTCGAGCGTGCCACGAACGCGGCTGACAAGATGAATGACGTGAGAGTAGAATTGCATATCCTTGAAGAACTCTACGTGTACATCATGGCAGTTGCGACTGAGATCGTTGCGAGCCAAGTCAACCAGCATCACATGTTCGGCATTCTCCTTGGGGTCGGCCCGCAAGTACTCGGCAGCACGAAGGTCCTCGTCGCGATTGCCTGTTCGGCGCGTAGTGCCTGCAATGGGATCGATGTAGGCTTGATAGCCTTGCGACGAACGTTCCGATGCTTCATCTTGCGAAGAATCATCAGACGCGGTAGTGTGAGCCGGGATGATGCGGCAATGGGTTTCGGGCGAAGAACCGAAGATGCGAAAGCCTCCGAAGTCGAAGTAGAACAGGTAAGGCGAAGGATTGATGCTGCGCAGCGCACGATAGAGTTGGAAATCATCGCCCGTGAAGCGTTGACAGAAGCGCCGCGAGAGCACGATTTGGAAGACATCGCCACGCAGACAATGGCGAATGCCTTGACGGATATTGTCGCGATGCTCGTCGTCGGTAAGCGTCGAACTGACTGCTCCTTCAGAATGGAAGGGGTAGGTCGAGACGGGTCCTTCGCAGCAGCGATGGCGCAACTGTTCGAGATGATCGGCCTCGCCCTCCTCGAGCAGTTCGACAAGCGTCATCGTGTTGTTGAAATGGTCGAAGACGATGACGTATTTATAGAGGATGTAGAGCAGGTCGGGCGCATCGTGCTCATCGCGAGTCTCGTCCTTGACGGGAATCTGTTCGAAATAGCGTACTGCATTGAAAGTCGTGTAGCCATAGAGACCGCAGACATCGGCATGTGAGCCATTGACTGTGAATTGGCCGAGGAAGGACTCGAGTGCGGCTGTGCAGTCGTCGATGGTCATGCAGGCACTCTCCGTTGTATGTCCGTCAGGATAGTTAGCGGTACAACGGCCATGGGCAATGGCGATGGACGCCAACGGCTGAAGGGCGATGAACGAACGGGCGTTCTCGTTGCCATGATAGTCGCTCGACTCCATGAGTGCGCTTTGGGGGGTGAGACCGCGAACGCGCAAGTAAACGCTCATGGGAGTGTGCAGGTCGCCCAAGATTTGTCGTGTTGAAGTGTGATAAGTAAACATAGACGTATAGGAATAAAGGCGTTGCCAAGGTGAAGGGCAACAAAGTTTACGAATATAAGTGAAGAGTAACGTCTTTAGTGAGAAGTGTTTGCATGTTGGAGATAGGTCGTGAGGTCCTTGTCGCCACGGCCGCTGACGGTCAGCACAACCACATCGTCAGCCTTGAACGTCATCTTCGGCAGCATAGCCAATGCGTGCGCGCTCTCGAGCGCAGGGATAATGCCTTCAAGGCGCGTCAGTTCGAAGGCTGCGTTCAAGGCCTCATCGTCGTTAATGGCCATTACGGTGGCGCGTCCGCTTCGGGCAAGATGGGCATGCAGAGGCCCTATGCCAGGATAATCCAGTCCGGCAGAGATGCTGTAGGGTTCTGTGATCTGTCCATCCTCGGTTTGCATCACCAGCGTACGGGCTCCGTGAATGATGCCGAGTGTGCCGCAATGGATGGTGGCAGCCGTCTTGCCTGTGTCGATGCCGAGTCCGCCTGCCTCGCCAAGCACGATGCGCACTCGTTCGTCGTCGAGATAGTGGAAGATGGTTCCTGCCGCATTCGAACCTCCACCCACACAAGCCATCAGATAGTCGGGATAGTCGCGACACTCATGCTGCATCAATTGTTCCTTGATTTCGGCAGAGATGACGCTCTGCAAGCGTGCCACAAGGTCGGGGTAGGGGTGAGGTCCTACGGTGCTGCCGATGATGTAGAACGTATCGGCGGGATGGCAGCACCAGTCGCGAATGGCCTCGTTCGTGGCATCTTTCAACGTCTTGTTGCCGCTCTCCACGGGGAAGACCTCGGCGCCAAGCATGCGCATACGTTCAACGTTGACGTGCTGGCGGGCTACATCCGTTGCGCCCATGTAGACGCGACAGGGCATGTCCATCAGCGCACAGACAGTGGCCGTGGCAACGCCGTGCTGACCAGCGCCCGTCTCAGCGATGATGCGCCGCTTGCCTAATCGTTTGGCCAGCAGGATCTGACCGATGGCGTTGTTGATCTTGTGAGCTCCCGTGTGGTTGAGGTCCTCGCGCTTCAGATAAAGGCGGCAGCCATAGCGCTCGCTCATACGGCGGGCGTAGTACAGAGGACTTGGACGGCCTACGTAATCGCGCAGCAACTGATGGTATTCGCGTCGGAAGTCGTCGCTCTCGATGATGTCGAGGTAGCTTTTCTTCAAGTCCTCCACGGTCTTGTACAGAATCTCGGGGACGTAAGCCCCGCCGTATTCGCCGTAGAAACCATTTGTGTCTGTGTTGTGTCTGTCCATTGTGTTGTAGTATTGGTGAGATTGATGATATATGTTATGCTTGTGTTGAGCTTTAATGTCTGTTGTCATACGGAATGTGAACAAAAAAGCGAAAGACCTGTCGTGATATTCGACAGGCCTTTCGCGTATGGTTTCTGAGTTGAACTACAGGTATACGGAGGCTGTACTCACGACTGCTTGAGACTTGAGCTACGCCACCACCAATATTTGTTCGTATTCTGTATCATTCTGGGTG